>JAGMDA010000276.1 GCA_023128935.1 Candidatus Eiseniibacteriota bacterium
CCACCCTCATCACTTGGCTCGAGGATAACCTTCAACTTCATGGCTTCAACCCTCCCGCTGAATCGTACCCGACGGGCAGTAGGATACTTCGCTGCTCCGTGCGATGGAACTGGGAAGTGGGCAACTGCACTCAGAAGATCGGGAATAGAGCTCTGCCGAGACCAAGGCAACCCGAATCAGAGAGAAACGGGACGCGATTTGGCAAGCCATCAGGCGGGATGAGAGAAAGATAGGCTACCCAGATTCGTTGGGCCGCCGAAGGTGGCAGGCCGGGGCTACTGGCGGTGCAGCGGTGCGATTCCAGGAGCCCACTCCACTGTCGGGCGAGGATAGGTTTGGATCTCCTGGTGGGACATCTGATCTGGGGATCTTTGATAGTGCTTGGCCAGGGCGGCGACGGCGCCGACGTAGGCCTCTCGGGTCCGTGGCGAGAAGCCCCCGAGGATCATATCCCGCTGCATCTGTTTTCCCAGTCTGGTCATTGTACACCTCCGTAAGATGGGTCGAAGAAAGGTTGCGTCACGGAGATGAGTGTGAAGCTTGGCGTCGGCTGCATGCGCTGGCTGGGCGCCCAGCATCTTGCTCGCAGGGCTTCACTCACCTATCCGTAGCCCTCCACTTCGACCACCGTCCACTGGGAATGGCTCCGACATTCTCCGCCGTTTCCACCGCGACACCTCCTTCATCTCCCTTACCCGCCGAAGCCCCCCCTCCGTCAGGCCTGCTCCTCTCACCACCCCTGTGCTCACCCCCCCCACCAGATAGTCTAGACCTATGTCGATCTTGCTGTAGCTCATCCCCAACGCATACTCATCGCTAATCCCTCTCATCATGTCTGGTGATGGCGCTTGCTGTCGAATCTCGCCCGGCACCCCGAGGTACCGGGCAAGCTGTCGCACTTGCGTCTTGTACAGCCCGATCAGCGGCTGGTATGGAAGATCATCTACTCCATCCTTCACGAACCAGCCTACCTCCCATTCGGACCGGTTGGCCCCTCCAAGCAGTAGCCAGTTCTTAGCTCTGGCCTTTGACTCCAACACCTCACGGCGATAGCGATGCCTGGCGTAGAACAACTCTTCTGCGTACCGGTTGACAAACCTGAGTACTGAGCCCCCAGGCCTGCGGTCTCCGACCTCACCTCCCCCTGCTCGCAGCGACGACACAAACGGGGTCTCCCCGGCCATCAGGTGATACAATCTGTACATGAACCGGTTGATGAATGGTGACAGTCGTGTTATCCGCATCCCCCACGAAGTATAGATGCCCCCTTCCCTCATGCCCGGTTCGATGCTCTCAGTCTCCAGTTCGATTCCCAGCCAGTGCGCTACTTGTCCAGGATTGGATCCTTGACCTCGCTCACTGTCCCGATCGTAGAGATACATCGCATGAACAGAGCTCTCACCTAATGACCGTGTAGCCAGAGCCACAAGTACGGCAGAATCGACCCCTCCGCTCAGCCCAGCCAGAACACCTCTCGCCGAATGCCGTGCGCAGAGGTGATGCAGGTACTCGGCCACAGCCTTAACCGCCCGTTTTTCATCGATCCTCAAGAGTGCACTTGCTGTTATCATCGTCTCGCCTGTACACGGTTCATACTCTGCCATTCGGGCGGCGAACGTATGCATAACCTGCGGGCGGTCCTGGCGCGGCCCTGGCCCGGCAGGGCTTCATCAGGGCTGCCCTCGTTCACGGCCAGGTGCGTGACAGGATAGACCGTCTGCTGCAGCGTCATGATACTCATAGAGCCCTCCCCTCGGCAACCCTCACAGGTATGTTTGGGCGCGGAAAACCTAAAACCTTCATGAAAGGAGGAGGCCCCATGAAATTCTACAACAAGTCACACCAACACCTTGTTGAATCGATCTCCACGCCTGATCGATGTACGTCTGTATCCTGAATCAGGAGGGCGAGGTCGTTCTTCATAAAGACATGCCCGCCGGACCTGAGCCTTTCCTGCGGGCCATCAAACCCTTCCGTGAAGGCCTCGTCGTGGCGGTTGAATGTATCTTTGCATGAGCCAAGCCGTGAAACCAGCGTGGGCGGGCGCTGGACGCAAAACGAAAAGCATCCAGCGAATAGGGATAGTCTGTCTTGACATCCCTCCCCATAGAAGGTCACTGCGCCTTTGGTGCGGTCGGCTCATCATGAAGATGAGTTGTGAACCTCAATACATGTTTGGTGCAGGATGCGTTCCTGTGCCGCATGAGCGAAACCAAGTCGGGATGCGCGGCCACGTACTTGTCGATGTGAATGCATGGGGCCACTTCGTGGCCGCATGGGGGTAGTTTGCCTATTGACACCGCGCTATCCGCAACGAGTGCGACGCCAATCTGGTTCATGACCGCCACTTCAGATGTACGGCGCGGGACTTCGGATCTCCGAAGCCCTCCAACTCCAGCTCACCGATATCGGGATAGGCACCACTGCTTCGCCACTCACCACACCTTGCTCGACAACCCCTCCCCACCGAGGGCTTCGCAAGACACCGCTCCCTCCGAGGCGAAGCCAGACCCTTGGTGCTGTCCGAAGTGCAGGGAGGGGACCCTTCGGTGGATCCCGACCCTCGTGCCCCAGCCTCCGACCTCGCGGGCACCGCCGTCCTGGCAAGCCTCGCGAAAGGAGGCTTCATGACAGACCGCAGAGGTTCCGCCTGTGATAGCCGGTGGCGATATGCGAAGATGGCAGTTCACATGAAGCGCCGGAACACGAAGAGCAGGAGGGATCCGCGGAGTTTCTGCAGATAGAAATCCGCGAGGCTGCCGAATGAGGCCCAACCATTGTATGCATCAGACATCTGGCCCTGTCACGGCCCTGGCGGTAAACGGTTGTCTCTGCCGCAGCCCCGGCGATGCCAGGGCCGCGCCAGACCCAGCCGAGACCCCGATGTGCTATCTCCTAACCATACAATGTCTAGGAAGCGACAAACGCCGGCCCCCGGTCCCATCAGACGCCTCACGATCGACCCCAACACCGTGACCTACGGGTGAGTAGGAACCGGTAGGTGGCCGCGCAGGGGACTGGAAGAGCCCCCAGCCAAAGGGCTATAATCGCGTCTACGCTGGCAGGAGTAGGAAAGGATGAAGGCAGCCAGCTTAGCCAGGAGGTGACGTGACGGCTAATCCTAGGGTACCCCATGATGCGCTCGCGTTCATTCGAGACAGGGTACGCGATCGAGCCATCCTCTAGACCTATCATGTTAACATGCGCCTCAGGGACCGCTTCATCCCAAGGGAACGAAGCCTTGGATCCGTCGAAACCTATGAGGTCATCGAGTCCTATCCCGATGACAAGTACTTGCCGAGCTACCTCGTTCTGGCGCGTCACGGTACGGATGCCTATCACGTTCTCTTCGCCGTTGACGTCCAGGAGGGGAATGTAAGAATCGTAACTGCTTATCGTCCGAGTTCGGATGAATGGCAGCCGGACCTGAAGACCAGGAGGAAGGACGAATGAAGTGCAGGGTATGTGGCGGCAGTCAGCACTCGACTAGCACGGACTTGCCTTTCAAAGTATCCGAATCCACCATCGTAATCCTCAAAGGCACACCGGTGTTTCAGTGCGCCAATTGCTCCGAATACTCGTTCGAGGATGCCGTGATGGAGAGAGTGGACGTCATCCTCGCATCGGTGGACCCTAGCGCGGAGCTCGAGGTTATTCGGTTCGCAGCATAGGGATGCGATGCGTGCGCTTGTTCATATGTAGGTCTATCCGAGGATATCCCGGATGGCCCGCCAGGGACGGTGCCAACTGACTGTTCGCGAAAGCGCCCGATGAAAGCAATGAAACGGCCAATCGGGTAGCCGGGGGTGTTTGGCCCCCAGCCCCGACACCACCTGCCAGTAGCTCTTGCGACTGATCGCCGTCAGGATCGCCTCGCGTTTCCGGGTTCCCAGAGCCAACAGATGGCGGACCTTCGTGCGCGCCCGGCGCCACCGATTTCCCCGCTGTTGCTGGGTCCCCTCCGCTACGCTCCGGGGACCCAGCGGGGACCAGTGCAATCCGCTCAAGCCGCGTTTGATTTGAGGCTTCAACCGACGGCCCACGAAGACGTGGAAGACGTTGTATGCCAATGCGCTGGGTGGTGATGCTGGACTAGTTGTGAGGGGACCCGGTCACGGATGTTTCGCGAGCGTCGCGAGGGTGGGTGCAGCGCATGATGCGACCGAAAAGGTACAATGTATGTGACGCGAGCAGGACGGCATAGGGATCGAGGACTGGGAATCTAAATCGCAGGTGAAACACGAAAGGAATGCTCGCGAGCAATCCCGCGTGATCCTTGAAGGCTGGGGTGTCACCGGCTCTATACATCTGATACATCTGTTCGTTCATTCCGAGCCACATGTTGTAAGGCGCAAAGAACGTCAGAGGGCTGGGAATGCCCGTGATTTGACAATTACGAACGGCCCAAGGCGTAAGGACAACCAGTGCCCCGCCTAGGAAGAGGGCGACAGCCGCCTTTCTGGCTGGGTTGGATCGGCAGGCCGCAATCCACAAGAGGAAAGCCGCAGTCTGTGCTATGCCATTGGGTCTGGCAAGGCAACTGCAAGGCAGACGCGGGGTCGCGCGGGCCTCTCGCTGGGCCTCTGGAACCGTTTCGGGAACTTTCCGGCACATAGGGGTGTTGTCGCCTTGGTTCCGACGGGAAGGACCCCTGCAGGTCATGGGGGGGGAATTCGGGCTGGGCGGAACCGCGATCTGGATGGGAGGGCTCGGGATTCTAGGCGCGTCGACAGAGTACCCGGGACCGGGCCCCCTGACAGCCCAAGCTCGGTGGAGCGCTCATTGCGGAAGATTGCGGAAGCGGACTCCTTGACGTCGGGTCTCGATGGCACCTAGAATCACTACCTGTTATCCCAAGATGAGTCTTCGGTAGGAGAGTACCAAGCGAGCCATCACAAGATGGATCAAGGGACCATCTATGATCGAGGGACCAATCTATGATTGAGGTGCGCAATCTCACCAAGCGGTTTGGCGCCACGGTGGCGCTCGATAGCGTCTCTTTCGATGTCGCCGGCGGAGAGGTCCTCGGCCTCCTGGGACCCAACGGGGCGGGTAAATCAACTGCCTTGCGGGTCATCACCTGCTACATCCCGGCCGATGGCGGCAGCGTCAGAGTCGCTGACCACGACACCATGACCCAGAGCGTCGAAGTCCGCAGGCAGATCGGCTATCTACCGGAGAATGCACCGCTTTACATGGATATGGGGGTCATCGAATACCTCGAATTCATCGGAAAGATCAGGAACCTGAATGGCCCGCGCCGGGCCTCACGTTTGGACGAAATGATTGAGGTCTGCGGGCTCTCCCGCATGACCCACCGCATGATCGGAACCCTCTCAAAGGGATACCGTCAGCGGCTGGGGCTCGCTCAGGCTCTCATCCATGACCCACCAGTTCTCATCCTCGATGAGCCGACCACCGGCCTCGACCCAAATCAAATCATTGAGATCCGCGAACTGATCAAGCGGATCGGGGAAGAGAAGACCATCATCCTGAGCACTCATATCCTGCCCGAGGTCGAAACCACCTGTTCGCGGGTCCTGATCATCAATGAAGGCAGGATCGTGGCCAGTGGGACCGCGGAGGAGTTGGCCGGCCAGGCGGCAGGCGACCAGAAGACGTTCGTCACCTTCAAGGGCTCTGCGGAAACAATCGAACCGGCCCTGCGGGAGTGCGAGATCATCACAGATCTGAGCCTTATCGAAAGCGCCCAGGGCAAGGTCCGCTATGCAATCGGCAGCAACAAGGAAGAGCCTGAAGAGACGCTGTTCAACCTGGCCGTGCAGAACAAGTGGACCCTGACAGAACTGCGCCGGGAGGCGGTGAGCCTGGAGCAGATCTTCACCCGGTTGACCACGCAGGAGCCGATCGAGTCGTAAGCACTTGGGGAGGTACCTACCTGATGCAGAACACGCTGATCATCGCCGGCAAGGAGTTCCGAAGCTACTTCGGCTCCGCCATCGCATACATATTCCTGGTAGTCTTCCTGGTTCTGACCTCGGTACTCTTCTTCGAACTGCAGAAGTTCTTTGTGGTCGGCCAGGCTACGATGCGGGACTTCTTCGGCCTCGTGCCGGTCCTCTTCCTGTTCTTCATCCCAGCGGTCTCAATGCGCATGTGGGCCGAGGAACGCAAGATGGGAACGCTGGAGACGTTGATGACGCTGCCTGTCAGGAGCTGGGAGGTGGTCACCGGCAAGTTCCTCGCGAGCTTTCTCTTCCTCGTCATGACGATCGCGCTCACCCTTCCGCTGCCGATTATAATCGCCTCGCTTGGAAACCTGGACACGGGAGCAATCATTGGCGGCTACCTGGGCCTGATTCTCCTTGGAGGATCCTATCTCGCCATTGGCCTGTGGACCTCCAGCATGACAGAGAACCAGATCGTGGCCTTCATTGGCTCGTTTGTCATCTGCCTGGTTCTCTTTCTCGTGGGCGTCGATATCGTCCTAACGTCCCTGCCGAGGTGGATCATTCCCTTCATGAAGGGCCTTTCCCTAGGCAGCCACTTCAGCTCGATAGAGCGCGGGGTGATCGACTCGCGGGATATTATTTATTACCTGTCGGTGATCGGCTTTTTCCTGTTCCTCAATGTTCGTTCCGTCGAGAGCAGCCGGGGCAAGTGATCGGCTTGAGCTTGACCCCCAGGGCCGGGCAACAGGCTCTCGAGGGAGACGCAAGAGGGAGGAGATGTAGGATATGACGAGCAACGTAAGCAAGGGTGGAGCAATAGCCACTACGATTCTTGGCGTTATCCTGGTGGCTGCCATCCTGATCCTGGTCAATGTGATCTCGGCAGGCACTTTTACCCGCTTGGATCTCACCGAAGGCAAAGAGTTTACGATTTCGCGCGCCACCAAGGACATCTTGGGGGACTTGAACGATCTGGTGACGGTCACTGTCTACATGTCCGAGGATATGCCGACACAGCTATCCACTCTTCGCCGGGAGATCTCGGACGTCTTGGATGAGTATCGCAACCACGGACGCGGCAGACTGCAGGTCGATTTCATCGACCCTTCAGGCAATCCCGAACTCGAGCAGAAGCTGCGCTCACTCGGTATCCCGCAGATTACGGCCCAGACGCTGGAGAAGGACCAGTTCCAGTCAGTCAATATCTACCTTGGGATGCTAATTAGCTTCGCAGACCGCCAGGAAACCCTCCCGGTTGTACAGGACACTTATACACTCGAATACGATCTGACATCCGCAATCCTGAAAGTCAGCGGGGAAAGAGAGTACGTAGTCGGCGTGCTCGGTGGCGAGGCGACCAACTGGAATCTGACCAAAGGGCTCACCGGTATCAAGGAGTTCCTGCAGCGGCAATTCCGTGTCAAGGACGTGAACCTCGCCGGCGGGAAGTCTGAGGTGCCCGCCGATGTGGACCTTCTGATCGTGGCCGGACCAGAGCAGGTGCCCGACCGCGTCAAGTACCAGCTTGATCAATATGTGATGCGCGGCGGCAAGGCGATCTTCATGATCGATGGGATCAAGCTTCCCGAGGATGGTGGGCTGCAGGCGATCCCAGTCAATTCCGGCATCGAGGACCTCCTGGCCCACTACGGCGTGCGCGTGCCCAAGGCTCTCGTGCTCGATCGCCTGAACGCCACGGCCTCTTTCAGCAGCGGGTACGTGCGCTACACCCTCCCCTATCCGTACTGGGTCAAGGCGGTGCCCGACTTGCTCAATGCCGAGAACCCGGTCACCAACCGCCTGGAGTCCATCGTGCTCCCCTGGGTGACTCCACTAGAGGTGGATGTCGAGATTGCCGCGGGAGATCCGATCGGAAAGATCCGCGAGATCCAAAAGGAGCAGAAGAAGGTCCGCGAAGAGCTTGCCAAAAAGATGGGCGTCGAGCTTCCGCAGCAAGACAGCCTGGAAGCTGATGAGGATGTGACCCCAGCCTCCCCCGAGGCAGGCGATGAGGAGGGGGGCGCCGCGCTGATGGCTAGTGTCCTGTCCAGAACCTCTCCGCAGGCCTGGAGGGTGAGCGGTCGCTATGATCTCAATCCGCAACAGCGTTTCGCGCCCACGGGCGAGAACGCCTCCGAGATCACGGCCGTGGCTCTCTCGGGTTGCTTTGAGAGCTTCTACAAGAATCGGGAAGTCCCTTCGCTCACATCTGGCAGTGATGATGAGAGCACGATCGAAGCCACATCCGATGAAACGCCCATCCCCAGCAGTCCAGAGACGCAGGTGTTGGTGATCGGCAATGCCCAGTTCGTAACCGACCAGTTCCTAGCCCAGTTCGCCGAGAATAGGGTTTTCCTTCAGAATGCCGTTGATTGGCTGACGCTGGGCGACCAACTCATCAGCATCCGCTCACGCGGCGCCACCAGCCGCCCGCTCAAGCAGATCTCGGATGCAGCGAAGTCGACTGTCAAACTGATCGGCATCCTGGGGGCCCCGCTCCTGGTGATTGCCTTCGGTCTGATCCGCCTTACGATTCGGCGCAGGACCATGGCCGCGCGGGAAGCGGCGGCCATGGGAGCATGAGTGCATGCTTTGTAACTAGGAATCCTCTATAAAACAGGCACGGAGGTCACCATCCGATGAAAGCGAGGACCACGATCATCCTGGCGGTGATTGCCGCAGTGCTGATCATGATCGCCGTATTCTCCAACCGGACCGAGAGGGCGCACGAGCGCCTTCAGTCAGGTCCGATCTTCCCGGAACTGCAGAGAGAGGCGGTTACCGGCATTCTGATGACCGCGGAAAGCGATACCGTTCGCCTTACTAAGGAAGCGGGGCTTTGGCTTGTGGAGACGGAAGGCGGCTATCCGGCCGACACCCTGGCGGTCAAACGGATCCTCGACAAGTTCGAGAGCTTCGATATCAAGCACCTCCGCTCGCGAAACCCCGAGAAGCAGGCGGCTTTCGAGGTTGATGACTCCTCCGGAACAGAGATCCTCATTGCGCAGGCGGGCGGACAGAAGCTCGCCCATTTCCGGATGGGCAAGAATGGGCCGGACTACCGCAGCCAGTATCTGCGCCCGATTGACTCCAACAACGTCTATCTAATACCCGCATACCTGAAGTCCGCCTTCGACGTCAAGCGCTCCACTTGGCGGGAAAAGAACATCTTCGCCTTTGAACAGGGGAAGGTGAAGCAGCTCCTGATTGAGCCGGAAGGAAAGGAGTCAATCGCGATCCTAAAGGACGATGCGGGCAACTACGTGATGACCGCCCCCGATAGCGCAGGGGTGCAGAAGAACCTGGTCGAGTCGACCATCCGCACACTGGCGCGCCTGCGGTGCGACGCCTTCCCCGATTCGCTTCCATCGGTCGTGGATGCCGGCCTCGACCCGCCCCAGCAGCGCATTGAGGTCCGCCTGGAAGACGGTGCCATCTTCGCTCTCAATATCGGCAAGATGGAAGATGACGTCCGCTACTACGCGATGAAAGAGGGCGACAACATGCTGTTCCTCCTCACCAAGGGCCGCGTTAGCACCTTGATCAAGGATGCTGAGCAACTCAAGGAAGAGCCACCAGAACCCTCGGAGACACAAGATACATCTGTTGATCCTGGCCCTGGCGGCTAGGGCACTGACCCGGAGTAATCACGACACGGGGAGGGCGATTACGCCCTCTCAGGGGGTAGCCCTATTGTCGCAGAGGATCGCACGCAGCCCGGCATGCTCGATGCGACGACATCGTGAATGCGCAATAAGCGCCTTAGGCAAACTTCCAGTGTCTCTGCCCGGACTGGTTTGGCCAGCGCGCAGCTCACACTCGTGGGGATATCCACTGGAGAAATCCGAGTCAGCCATCCGTCCGGCTCAGCAAGAACCACAATCGGCAGACTCGGGGCATTGCGCCTGAGCTCCCCCAGGAACGCCAGCGCTTCCTGCTCGCTAGTGAGATCCGCCACGATCACCTCAAATTGCCCCTGTTCAAGTACCTGGAGGGCGGTGTCCAACGTCTCACAGGGCTGCATTGGAATCCCGCGGGCACCAAGATAGCGCGAGAGGTAGAAGCCAGCGCGCGGCGCGGGGCCGACAAAGAGCACAGAGCAAAGTTCTTCCTGGGGCCGGAGAGCGAGTAGTCCTTGGGAGACGAGGTGATGAACAATCTCCGCGAGCAACCCCTCGGACCCGGATTCCAGCGGAAGCAGCCGGACTGGAAGGTCAAGGTCCTGGATCCTGGCGGCATACTGGGAGGGTTGCTCCGTGATCGCCCAAATCGGGATCGGGGGCAGCGAGACGTTACTGTGTCCGATGCTAAGATAGGTCAGGAGCGTCTCGAGATCCATGAGCGAAGGGGCCTCTGCGCCGAGCGTGCATGCGACCTCCCCTGGAAAGCACCGGTCAACGGCCGCAATGGCCTCAGGGAGCGAAGCAGCCCATGTCGATGGAAGCCCCTGATTCTCGAGCCCTTCGCGCAGCTGCGCGGCCAAGTCACCATCCCGCATCCACACAAGAATGTGATTTGCCCGGTGCAGATTCATGTCGCCCCTCAGGCACTCTAAGTACCGGCCACCGCGGCATCCGCCGCTTGACATATTCAACTGCCAGGAAGGCCCGCACTTCGAAGGGCGCAGCATAGGGGATATCCAGAAAAAGGCAAGCAATCGCGTCGAGCATTGACTCCTAGGGCCCAGACTTCTCACCAGACCTCGTCGCGAGGGCGCGTAGGTGCGTGCATATCCGCGCAGGGGAAGCCAACGGCGCGCGAGAAACCCGCGTCTGCAGCCACGCACCTGAACCCACTTGATCAGAAGAGTCCTTTGATCCACTCCAGACCAAAAACCCGCTGTACGTCATTCCAGACAATAAAGAGGATGAGACACATGAGGAACAACATCCCCGCATACTGAAGTCCCAGCTTGATCTTGGTCGGCAGTTCCCGGCGTATGATGGCTTCACCCAGTATGATCACCGCGTGGCCTCCATCCAGCGCCGGGATAGGCAAGAGGTTTAGGCAACCAATGTTGACACTGATGAAGGCAATGAAGCTCAGGAAGTGGGCTGCCCCTTCACGGGCACTGTCCCCTGACATCTTGGCGATGAGAACCGGCCCCCCAAGATCCTTCACGGAAGCCCGTCCAGTCACAAGCATCTTTATCGAACCACCCACGAGACCAATGACGCGCACCGTTCCAACCACACCAGAGAGAAGAACCTCCTCTACCGTAGCCGGCCGGAAGTCGAACCGAGCGCTTATGCCGATCAAACCCACCTCTTGCCACTCGCCGTTCACTTCAATCTCGTGGCGCTTGGTGGTTAAGGTCACATGCGCAGCTTTACCCTCGCGCTCGTAGGAGACAAGGATCTCTTCTTCCACCCGAGGATGAATCCCATCAATCAGCTCATCCCACGTTCCGACGGCCTCTCCGCCAATCCCAGTGATGCAGTCTCCCACTTGCAGACCGGCCATGTCAGCCGGCATACCTGGCGCAACGCCCCCAATAAAGGCAGCGGATGAGGGCTCCGGAATGCCCTTGACTGCCGTAATGCCAGTATAGAGCAGCATCGCGAGCACGAAGTTCATGAGCACGCCGGCAACGATGACCCAAAGCTTCTGCAGGGGATTCTTCGACGCGAACTCCCAAGGGGCCCCCGTCAGCGTGCTCTTGCCGCCGTCGCTTTCGTCGATCATGCCACTCATCTTCGTGTAGCCACCGAGGGGAATCCAGCTGATGCGGTAATCGGTTTCCCCGTACTTCACGCTGATCATCTTGGGCGGATAGCCGAGCGAGAATTGCTCCACGCGAATGCCAACCGATTTTGCCGCCAGGAAGTGGCCCAACTCATGAAAGAAAACGATGATGCCCAGAACCACAATGAACGAGAGAATCGTCAGCATGTAACCTCTCCCCGGGGTGTTCTTACCCCCGGCATATGATATCCTACGAGATGTTCACCCTTGCGCCGCGTTGCCTATGCACGAGAGAGCCTACAGCTCTCAACCCAGTTCTTTCACTAATCATTTCGCCCGGTTCCGACGATTCAGTCATCGCTGCCGCCGAGGATACCTGCCCTGAGCAGGAAGTAAACAAGCTGCAAAACCGATGCCGCCGCTGCGGCAACATATGTCATCGCCGCTGCATTCAGGACTTTGCGCACACCAGGAAGCTCCTGGGGAGTCAGCATACTCCGCTGGCCGAGGATCGCAACCGCCCGGCGGGAGGCATCGAACTCAACCGGCAGCGTGATGAGCTGGAAGAGCACTGCCCCGGCAAAGACAATAATCCCGATCTTGACGAGCGACATGGCTCCAAGTATGAATCCAAAGAACAAGAGCGGCCAGGCCAACCAGGATCCAATCCGGGTTACCGGCACCAGCGCCGAGCGGATCTGGAGTGGCACGTAACCCCCCGCATGCTGCAAGGCGTGGCCCGTCTCGTGGGCCGCCACACCGATCGATGAAATCGAATGCCCGTCATACACCCCCGGAGACAGCCGGACTACACGCGTGCGTGGATCATAGTG
>JAGMDA010000277.1 GCA_023128935.1 Candidatus Eiseniibacteriota bacterium
GCCCACCCGCAGGACGCGGACATTCCCCAAACCGTGCGCTTGAAGGATGCGGGCCGCGGCTTCAGCCCCACTCATGCCACCCGCTGTCCCCACACGAGAGAACTGATCAAAAGCCCTCTTCACGCTCACCTGAGCGATGATCGAAAGCAGGAGCGCAGGTCCGACGATGAGCAAGTACATCGGATCAAAGAAACCCCACCACACCGCTTACTCTCCTCCTTCTGAGCTGTGGCCAACCGAGCTGTCACCAACCAAGCTGCTGCCTGGCAGGCTATCCAGACACCCTGCCCCCGTCAAGTATAGGGGCTAACCTTCGAACCACTGCCAAGGTCCAGCAGGTAGGATCTATCGCGCCAGCGCAGCACGGATTTCGCCATGCCACGTGCCGATCTGCTCGTCTGCCTGTCCCTCCCTGATCAGATCACCCAGCAACAGTTCAGCCTCGATAAGGCGCTGGCGCACGCTTGGGTCCCCCCAGGATACGGAATCCTGGCTAAGGGGTTGCCAGATGGCCAGGGCCAGCCCCGTGCGCGCTGAGACCGATGCGGGTTTCCTCCCCAGAGCCCGCCGGAATAGCTGCTCACTGCGTTCGAACTCTCCAGTGAAGAGTGCCAGACCAGCCGCGCGCTCCAGCCAAGCGGTGTGTTGCGCCCTGTCTGTGGAGTCAGCATCCCTGTCCAGGGCACGCTTATAGGCCCCCTGCGCCTCTTCCAACAAGCCCAGCTCCTCGGCGGCCCTCCCGTGCAACGCCGCCGCCCGCGGGCTCTCCTCCGGTCTGCCGGCAAGCCGCCTGGCATAGGGCAGCGCATCAGCAAACCTGCCCCGCTCGACATGGATCCGCGCCGCCATCTCCAGCGCTTGGGCAAAGGTCGAATCTGCGGTGAGTGCGCGCTGGAAGGTCTGGAAAGCGGCCTCGGAATCGCCCGCGTTGTATTGCAGTGCGCCAAGCAGGGCACAGAAGCGGGCGTTTTCGGGGAACGTCTCACTGGTGATCCTGTACTCCTCAGTCGCCTCGGCAATCATCCCGCGGGCCCGGTAATATTTGGCGATGCCCTCATGCGCATAGGCCCGCTGAAACCGCGACAGATCGCCGATGACATCCCGGAACCGTTGCAGGGATCGCTCCTCACCGGCGTTCAACCAGAACCAGGGAGCAGCCAGGAAGAAGGCCGCCATCACAACCAGGCCCACGACCCGGGCATCCCGGGGCCTCCAGTGCGTCCTGCGCGTAGGCTTGTCTCTGGGTATCGCAGCAGTACCTGAGGCTCCCCTGGCCTGGGGCCGCTTTGACGTGATGTGCGACCAGGCCAGGAAGGCGCCCAGCGGGAAGATGGGCGCGTGGGCCGCATAGAGGTCCCAATCCCGAACTGCCCCCAGCTTCATAAACAGCAGGGACATCAATACCACGAGCCACACACCGCCCGCGAGCATCAGCAGGGTTTCGCGTGGCCAGCGACCCAGACGCCCCATGCTCGGCAAGGCCGTCGCGAGCAGAGCAATCGGCACCGGGGCAAGGAGGCTCAGCAGATTCAGGATGTCCTTCCAGTGAACCCAACTCCATAGGCTGTGGGGACCGGACCATGGCGTCAGGATCTCCTGAAGCGGCTTGCCTGCAACGAAGTCGGCTTCGAACCATGCGCGGTCGTAGCCGGCAGCCAGGTAGATGATCGCCGCCAGGATCAACCCCCCGAGTGCGGGGCCCGCCACAGCTATGAGACGCTTGCGAAAGGGCACCCACGCTCGTTCCGCTTGCAGGAATAGCGCCACCGCTAACAGGGGCGCCAGGAAGAGCGCATCGAGATGAAAGCACAGCCCGAGACCAAACGCTGCAGCTGGCAGGGCAAGCGAGAAACCATGGCGGTAGTGCAAGATCAAAAGCGTGAGGAACAGCAGCATGAAGATCATCAGGAATGAGTAGGTTTCCACATAGCCCATGAAGATCTGGACAGGCGGGAAAAAGACCAAGAGTGCGTACAATAGCACCCGCCCGCCGCGGTCAGGCGAGAGGTGCCTGGCGCTCCAAGCGGCGGCAGCCAGATAGACTGCCCCAGCTAGCACGCTCATCACGCCAAAGAGCTGGAAGGACCCGTTTTCCCCCTGTATCCCGAGCAGTGCGAAAAGCCGGGCGTGCAGGAAATAGTCGATGAAGTCGTAGCCGTGAAATGGCCTGCCATCCTGGACCATCTCGGCCAGAAGCCACCCATCGCCGAGAAAATGCGTCCGGCACCGAAGCATCCAGAATAGCAGGGCGCCGGTAGCCGGCAGGACACCATAGGCGATAGGTCTGCGCTCAAGAAGCGGTGCGGCGCGCTGGATCAGGAAACGGCCGATCCAGACACCCAAGGGCGTCCAGACCACGAGTAGCCCCAGCAGGGTCCAGAGGAGGCGGGGAAGGATGGGCCAGTAGGCGAGGTGGTTGACACCCCAAAGACAATGACCTGGAAAGAAACCGGCAAATGCCTGCAAGGCAAGGAGCCCTGAGAGAGAAACTCGCAGCAGCATGCAGTCCCGCACTGAACGACCCAGGAGCAAGCTGTCCTTCACTGAACGACCCAGGAGTAAGTTGTTCCGGGTACCTACCCCGACCCTGTCAACCTCGGACTCCGGCACTCCCACTCCTCGCTTCTCCCTCCACC
>JAGMDA010000278.1 GCA_023128935.1 Candidatus Eiseniibacteriota bacterium
CAAGATCGACTCGTCCCCACCCAAATGGATCCATCCTCATACCCAGCTGCCTTGCCAACACTCATCTCGTACTCAGAAACGATGATCTTTGCGTTCCTCTTGCGACTGAAGTAGCCTTCCCAGTATGCTCTGCTTTCGGCAATCAGTTCCTTCCTACGCCGAACGGGTTCGTACTCACGCTCAATGACCATCTTCTTCCTGCCGTCCGGGCTGAAGACGTCAATGCGATAGTCCAGGTAGCTCTGTGCCACCAAGGGATAACCATCCACCGTTGTGCCCAGGAGACGAAGAGAAGCCATCTTCTCCTCGTCATATATGAAATTCGCTCCCCGAACACGCGTGTATTCCCTCTCCGCTGCCCTGGCAATAAGCTGCCCTTCATCGTCGAAGATCCCAATCAGATCCGAATGTCTTGTTGCCTCCTTGCCTATCCTCCTTGTCGCAACATTCGCAAGAAATCCATGGGGCGATGCGAGGGCCAGATCCAGTCTTGCCCTATCATATCCATCCAGCTTCACCCGCCACTCCCCTGCTGGCCGCCCATCCTTGGTCAACAGAACCAGCTTCCCCCTATTCGCATCCGCAATACAGAGCGTACCATCATCCAGAAAAGACAGCCGTACGGGATGGTCCAGTTCTCCTGGCCCCTCTCCAGCACGCCCGATCGATCGCAAGTATTCACCAGTTGGAGAGATCACATGAACCGTGCGAAGATGCGTGTCGAGAATGTAGACATTCCCATCCTTGTCCACCTTTACATCGCGCAGCATGCCGAACACCAGCTCGCCATCCTCTGTCTCGCTCTCGAGTCGCCAGAGTTCGCGCAGCTCGTAGATCGCGGGGGGCTCCATCGGCTCGGCAGGATTCATCACGTGCACTACGCCATCCTTGACGACGCGCTTGCCCTTCCATTCCCCCGCTGAGGCAGATGCAAGAAGCCCGGTGAATGCAGTCAGGAATAGAACCAACAGGCCAGTCAACAAGGTGGTTAGAAAAAGAGTCAAGAAAGCGCCGGGAATAGGGAAGATGAGGGCATTGAAGAACCTGGAAACAGCGCGATCTCTGGGAACAGCGTGAACTCCGGGAACTCCGCGAACAGCGTGATTTCTGGGAACAGCAAATACTTCCGGAGCACCGGGAGAGTGGAGAAATGGCTTCCTGCTCATTCGAACTGCCCCTTCCTCCTCGAACATCACGCGCGGTTGCGATGTACAACGATTTAGAAGCTACATTCCGCAGCCGGCCAAGTCAACTGTCGAGTCCTCCATCTCAGGCGCTTTCCTGCGTGGCTCAAGCGGGCCGCGCGGACGGATTGGCGCTGTGCCTCTTGAACTCGACCTATTCGGTCTCCTGGGGAAGAGCGCACAGGGAATGCGCCGACTGTATCAGATCCTCCGGGTTTATGCCGTCGGAATTCCTCCATTGCACGATCACGATCGCGCCATCCTTGACATCTGCAGAGCCCGCTGGATAGAGTCCCTATTTTCCCACAAGCGATTGCACGTGCCCGCACGGTCCTTTCGAATGAGCAGCGTGGGCAGCCTAACCTCGGGAATAGGGAGGATAGCCTGACCTTTGGAATAGGGAGGACAGCCTGACCTTGGGAATAGGGAGGGCAGCCTAATCTCGGGAATGGGGAGGACAGCCTGACCTTTGGAATAGGCGGAGTAGCCTGACTTCAGGAACAGGGAGGGCAGCGTGACATCGGGGGCAAGGAGGAGACTATGATCGAGCGCCAGCAGATCGAGGGGCTCTTCAAGGAGCAGCTCGCCCGGATCCAGGACGAACAGCTGCGGCTACAGATTGTGGAGGTGTGGCTTCTGGGTTGCAAAGACGGCGGATGGGACAGCATCGAAGACCTGAAGCAGATGCCCTTCACACTGCTCACGGACACACGTGGCGTCAACTTTATCGAGCACACACTCGCCGTTACCGAAGGCGCGATCGGTCTGGCAGTGGCAATGAAGAAGCACTATCAGCAGCTGCCGCATCCGATCGATATGGACCGTCTGATCGCCGGCGGCCTCCTGCACGACGTGGGCAAGCTGCTCGAGATAGAGAAGGATGGCAAGGGTGGGTGGCGCAAAAGCCTGAGCGGCAAGTGCGCGCGTCATCCGATCTCCGGGGCCATGCTCGGGGCCCGTGTGGGGCTTCCCGAGAAACTGATCAACGTGATCGGCTGCCATGCCAAAGAGGGAGATGGCCGGCCACAGGTCATCGAGACGGTGCTGGTGCACCAAGCTGATTTTGCCACCTTCAACCCCCTGGTCATGCTCCAGGCCGGCAACCTGATCGAGCCATAGAAGTGCGGATCCCGCTATGACAATGAAGGCCAGCGGAGCACCGGCTCCCTTCCAGGATCTTGAGGGCCAGCGGAGCACCGGCTCCCTGCTAGGATAATGAAGGCCAGCAGCGCACCAGGACCCCGCAGAAACGCCGAAACCGGCAGAGCACGGGGCAATAGTAGCAGAGACGGAGGACCAGCGGGATCCTGTAGAGATCCTGAACATGGAAACGCGGCGCGCAAAGGAGACCGACCCAATGGGCCAGACAATGATCGAGAAGATTCTGAGCAACCACGCGGGGCAGAGGCTTTGCGCAGGTGAGATCAGCGATATCGCCATCGACATCCGGGCGGCACGGGATTTCGGTGGTCCCAACGTGGTCAAGAACATCAACGCCGCGAACCTGGGCATCGAGGATCCCCGCAAGACCATCTTCACCTTCGATTGCTATCCGGGCGCAACGGACGCCCGCTATGCGACCAACCAGCAGATCTGCCGCGTCTTCGCGGAGGAACGCGGTATCCGTGTATCCGACATCCAGCGCGGCATCGGAACCCACGTGGCGATCGACGAGGGCCTCGTGGCCCCGGGAGAGACATTCATCTCCACCGACTCGCACGCCAATATCATTGGCGCCATCGGCGGGTTTGGCCAGGGGATGGGAGATCAGGACATCGCCCATGCATTCGCTTTCGGCACGGTCTGGTTCAAGGTGCCCAAATCCGTGAAGGTCATTCTCAAGGGGATGCCAGGGCCCGAGGCTTGCTCAAAGGACGTCTCCCTTGCCATGCTGCGCCACCTCGGAGCCAACGGGCTCCTGGGCTATTCGGCCGAAATCGGTGGACCGTATGCCGAGCAGCTTCCCCTGGCAGGCCGGATCACGATCTCATCGCAGGCCACTGAGATGGGAGCCATCATCGCGCTCTTTGCCCCGAACAGTCAGGTTCTGGACTACTGCAGCGCTGCCCGGGGAGAGCGACTTGAGGCCGTCCTGCCTGATGCGGATGCCACCTATGATGACATCATCGAGATCGACATCGAGGGCCTGGCGCCCATGATCGCGCGCCCCGGTCACCCGGAGGATGTCGTCGCCCTCTCTGAAGTCGCGGGGCGCAGAATCCATTCGGCCTTCATCGGCTCCTGCACGAACGGGCGCTATGAAGACATGCGCGAGGCAGCCGATGTGCTCAAGGGCCGTGAGGTTGACCCCGGCGTGGTGCTCAAAATTGTACCCAGCACGGATTCGATCTGGCGCCGCTGCTTGGAGAACGGCATCATCGCCATCTTCAAAGAAGCTGGCGCCCTGGTCAGCAATGCCGGGTGCGCCGGATGCGCGGCGGGGCAGGTTGGCCAGAACGGGCCCGGCGAGGTCACGGTTTCGACCGGCAACCGGAATTATACAGGCAA
>JAGMDA010000279.1 GCA_023128935.1 Candidatus Eiseniibacteriota bacterium
CGCGCGCATACGATTACGATAAGCCCGACGAGTACCGGATCCCACCGGACGGCGGCGAGATCCCCTACGACTGGAGCCGGAAGGATGGATAGGCGCCAGAAACTAGAGGGCGGCCACTATCTGGTGACCGGTGGAGCCGGATTCATCGGCAGCAACTTCGTCAAGCATATCCGCTCCCGGTTCCCGCAGGCGCGGGTGACAGTCCTCGACAAGCTCACCTACGCCGGAAACCCGGCCAATCTCGCCGAGTTTGAGGGCAAGGAGGGTTTCACGTTCGTGCGGGGGGATATCTGCGATCACGATCTTGTGCGCGAGCTCTTTGCACGCGGCTTCGATTGGGTGCTCAACTTTGCGGCCGAGACCCATGTAGACCGCTCCATTGGCGATCCCGGTCAATTTGTGCAGACCGACATGTACGGGGTGTACAATCTCCTCGAGGCCATGCGAGACCTAGGCGGGGTGGAGCGCTTCATCCAGATCTCGACCGATGAGGTCTATGGCGAGGTGCTCGAGAATGCATCCCCTGAAGACGCGCCGCTCATGCCCCGCAACCCGTATGCGGCCAGCAAGGCCGGAGGCGACCGCCTGGCCTATTCCTATCATGCCACCTATGGCCTCCCGATCGTTATCACCCGCTGCAGCAATAACTATGGGCCCTACCAGTATCCCGAGAAACTGCTGCCGCTCTTTGCGACCAACGCGATTGAGAACAAGAAACTGCCCGTCTATGGTTCGGGGAAAAACACGCGCGACTGGATCCACGTGCTAGACCATGTGCGCGCGCTGGTGGTTCTGCTCGAGACAGACGGCGCCGACGGCGAAGTGTTCAATATCGGGGCCTACAATGAGAGGGATGTGCTCACCATTGCCGACTTGATCCTCAAGACCCTGGGCAAGCCCGCATCACTCCTGGCGCATGTCGTCGATCGTCCTGGTCATGATCGCCGCTACGCGGTCGATTGGACGAAGATCGAGCAGAGGACGCCGTGGCGGCCCGAGGTTTCCCTTGAAGAGGGCCTGGCCGAGACCGTGCGCTGGTACGAGGACAACGCGGACTGGTGGCGACCGCTCAAGTCAGGTGAGTTCTGGGAGTTTTACAAGCAGAACTATAAGTTCCTTGACCAGCATCCGAGTTCCCAGGAAAGTTAGGGATCGCACGAACGAAACGGCATATGGGGGGAAGAGCGCATGAAAGCCCTGGTGACCGGTGGCGCTGGATTCATCGGGTCGCATCTGGTGGAAGCGCTCCTCGCCCGGGGTGACGAGGTCCTGGTCCTGGACAACCTGGCTACTGGCCGGCGAGTAAACCTGCCGTCCGCAGGCAAGCATCCGCGCTTGCGCTTCGTTCTCGGTGACGTCCGTCATGCCCAGCTTGCGCGCCAGGCCATCTCCTCGGTGGATGTTATCTATCATCTCGCGGCCCACGTTGGTGTGCGCCAGATTGTGGGCCACGCGCTCGAGAGTCTGCTGAACAACGTCCAGGGCACAATGGTGCTGCTCGATGAGGCGGCCCGTCTCGGAAGGCGCACAGTACTCTTTTCCAGCTCCGAGGTCTATGGCCAGGGCCGTGGTGAGACCTTCGAGGAGCGCGATGACTTGGCGCTTGGTTCCCCCAGCGTACTGCGTTGGTCCTATGCGGCGGGCAAAGTGGTCGATGAGTCCCTGGCCATGGCCTATCATGCCGATAGGGGCCTTCCGGTGACTGTCGTGCGCTGCTTCAACACATGCGGTCCCCGCCAAACCGATCGATATGGCATGGTCGTGCCGACCTTCGTGCGCCAGGCGCTGCTGGGTGCGCCGCTGACGGTGCATGGTGATGGGCATCAAACGCGCTGCTTCTCCTATGTGGGCGATGTGGTGCGGGGCGTGATGATGCTTGAGAAAGCCCCATCGGCGGTCGGGGAGATCTTCAATGTCGGCAACCATGAAGAGGTCTCGATCCTGGATCTGGCACGCAAAGTGGTCCGTCTGACCGCCAGTCGATCACCGATTATACACGTGTCCTACGAGCGGGCCTTCGAGGAACGTTTTGAGGACATTCGGCGCCGGGTACCTTCCCTAGAAAAGATCCGCGCTTTCGTGGGATATGAGCCGCGTGTGGGCCTGGACGAGATACTCCGGCTCACGATCGCCAGCCTCCGCTTACCGGGCGATGCCGGGACCATGACGGAAACGGTGACGACTCACTCGCTTAAGCAATGAACGCTGTCGCCCCAGCCCTCTTCATCCTCGCGGTTTCAGTCGGTCTCTCTCTCTCCGCCTGCGCCCTGCTGCGTCGCCGCGCCATCCAGTATCGTCTGGTGACTTCGAGGGATCCTGAACGCGGCGGTCCCGGAGGGGTTCCGACGCTGGGGGGAGTGGGTGTGCTGTTGGGCCTGGGGGGTGGTTGCATAGCCGCGTTGGCGCTTGCTC
>JAGMDA010000028.1 GCA_023128935.1 Candidatus Eiseniibacteriota bacterium
CACCGATTTTCGCACGGGTATAACCGTCACATCGATATAAAAGTTCCCCCTTGTCCTCCTACCGGAAGCGTAGGGCTAGGTTGGCTCCCTTGCAACCGGGCAGTTGTTGCGGAAGGTGCTGCCACGGAACCTTCCGCAGGACCGGGCTGTGCGCCCGCTGCGGGTAGGTTACCGTAACCGTACCGCCTTGCACCTTGATGTCTCCTTTCCCGCAAACAAAGTCGCGATACAGCTTGGGCGCATCGCAACGCTCAAATCCACGCAGCTTCTGGGCCAACATGCTGTACAGGGTGTCGGCGATCAGCGTCAACGCCAAATCAAAGTGCACCTTCACGAGAATTGGCGAGGAGAGCGCATTGAGGTGAAAGAACTTGACGGCCTCGGCGATACCGTTCTCGATCCGCCACCGGCGGGCGTAATTCCCGACCAGGAGGTCAGCGGGAGCAGCAAAGTCATTGCTAATGAGGAATGCCGGTTTCTCATGACCGTTTCCGCGGACAATGACCTGGCGTATCAGCCCCTCGTAGCCACGCGGCGTGATGGTCGATTCATTGACCTCGGGGTTAGGGTATTTGCGCTTTTCATGAGGTATGTGAATCCGTTCCCACTCAGTAAGTTTCTCGGCTTCCGCCAACATCTTCTTGCCGCGGCGGCGCAGCGTGATGAACTTGACCCCCTGGGAGGCAAGCGCGGAGAGCTGAGGATAGCTAGTTAGACGAGAGTCAAAAACAAGCGTAGGCTTAACTCCACGATGCACTCCCTTCCAGAATGACAGGAAGGAGAGAATCTGGTCATCAGCCTCATCACGTAGGATATCTGCTGCTGTGTAGAGGATCAGCTTGGTCTCCGTATCCTGGGCGAACAGGGTGAGAGCGCCCTTCATGGTCTTGCCACGTGCACCCGCCCAGTGCTTCTCCAGCACAGACTCATCGCCGTAGTGGGGAACTGTGTGAAAGTCGAGGTTAATGATGTTGCCATCGTAGAGATCGAGGCTCGACGCATGCGCGATGAACGCCTGCTGGAGACGAAAGATGTGTATTGCATCGAGGGAGTAAGAGTAGGTGGACATGGCGGTGCATTTGGGCAACACGTTGAGGCCGGCGAAGAGGCCGAGCCCGGAATCGAAGGCGTGGTCGGTCATGTGGGCATAGCGCTCCGTGCCCAATAGCTTCAGCGCAAGGAACGACAGGAGATAGTTCAGCGCGGGAATGGCTTTGCTTCCTGGGAGTGAAGCGGCGGTGACGATCTTCTCTATGCCGAGTTGGACAAGAAAAGGGGCGAACAGGAAGACGCCAGCCCCGGCACAGTCGAAGCGTTTTCCCGTAAGTTTTCTGATCGACACCAACTCCGAGCGCTCCGGCACCTTTGCTCCCTTGACAGTCAGGCCCATCTGCAAACGGGTACGGCGCGGTAGCTTAGGGAATCCCTCCTCTGCCAGCACCCGCTCGACGGTACGCACAGAGATCTCAACTCCTTCCTCACACAGCAATTCGGTGATCTCACCGCCAGAGAGGAGGCAAGATCGCCCCTCTCTGATCTTGCGCCGAATCTCGTTGGTAACGCGATAGCGGGCCGTCTTCCCCTCTGGAACAGGCTCGGAGAAGTCGAGCTTGCCGTGCCGGAACTGATGACGAAGCAGACGGACATATGCGCTGGAGTAACCGAAACGACTGGCAACATCCTTGGTGGACAAGCGTTCCACAAAGGAGGCACGCAGGGCTTCATAGCGCCGTTGCCATTCGTGGACAGGATCGGTGAAGAAGCTCGCGTCTTGCATGGTGTTAATATTATACAATATGGCGA
>JAGMDA010000280.1 GCA_023128935.1 Candidatus Eiseniibacteriota bacterium
AGCAGTCACAATCAGGTCGGGCGCCAGCTGTTTGAGGAAGGTCAACTCGGCTCGTTGCTGCAGCACTGCGGGCTGTCTAACCGGTATCTTGGGATCCTCGGCGGCGCAGGCCGTCGGCGGTTGGATCAGTTTGAGACCACGGCCCTGCTTGCGCGGAGGCTGGGCGTAGACGACCGCGGGTGCCATGCCCACCTCGCAGAGCTGCCGCAAGGTCGGGACGGCAAAGGCCGGTGTCCCCATGAAGACAATCTTCACACCTCTGCGCTCCTATGCCACCGCCGCCACACGGTGGTAACATCTCTGGGAAGCCGCTCCACGGGCCTACCGATTCTTCAGGATTATCTGCTGCAAGTGCCCGCGCGAGATCTCCACCTTGGTATCCTCCGCGATCTTGAGCACCAGGACCTTGACGCCATCCTCTTCCTTGATACCGACCACATTCCCGATCAGTCCCCCAGTTGTGATCACCCTGTCTCCGTTCTTCACGGAGTCAAGCATCTGCTGGTGGCTCTTCTGCCGTTTCTGTTGTGGGCGGATGATGAGTAAGTAGAAGATCACGAAGATGAGGACGAACGGCACCAACATCGTCAGTGGGTTGCCCTGCTGCCCCCCCTCCCCAGGTGGCGCTCCGCTCATGAGAATGATCCAGTTCAGCATGTCACTTCCTCCACTCCTGATTCATCCCTCGTACCGTCAGCTCTGGTCGCATTGTGTTGCATCAGACCCTCTCCAGCGTCTCAGCCGCGAAGGCTTCGAAGCGATCCGCGGCAATCGCCTGGCGGATGCGCTCGGTGAGTTGCTGATAGAAGGCCAGACTGTGAATCGTCGCCAAACGCCCTGCCAAGTACTCTCCGACCTGGAAAAGGTGCCGGATGTAGGCCCTGGAATACCGGCGGCAGGCCGCGCATCCGCACGCCGGATCGATGGGAGAATCGTCCTCGGCAAATGCGCGGTTCTTGATGATCATCTTCCCGTTCCATGTAAAGACGGTCCCTTTCCGGGCATTCCGCGATGGCAGGACGCAGTCGAACAGATCCACGCCACGCCCAACGGCGTCAATGATGTCTGCCGGTGTCCCCACGCCCATCAGGTACCGTGGAGACTCCGTAGGGAGTTCGTCCAGAGACGCATCCATCGCTGGCGATCGCGCCTGTGCTGGCTCCCCCACCGCAAGACCGCCGAGAGCATAGCCGTCGAACCCCAGGCGGGCAAGCTCGCGGGCACAACGACGGCGCAACGCCGGGTAGATCCCGCCCTGCACGATTCCGAAAAGCGCCCCCTCACGGCGTTCGCGGCACCCGGCCCCAGTCCAGTGCGCGAGCGATCTTTCTGCCCAGCGCAGCGTGGTTTCCATGTCAGATGCGGCGCGCTGCTCGTCTGCCGGGTAGGTTGTGCAGACATCCAGAACCATGCGGATATCGCTTCCCAACGCACACTGGATGTCCACTACCTTCTCCGGCGTGAAGAAATGGGAGGAGCCATCCAGGTGGGATTTAAATTCCACGCCGTCGGGCAGGATCCGTCGCAGGTCCGCGAGGCTGTGAACTTGGAATCCCCCGCTGTCGGTGAGGATCCCGCCGCGCCAAGACATGAAACGATGGAGGCCTCCACGGCGCTGGATCAGATCGGCCCCGGGGCGAAGGTGAAGGTGGTAGGTGTTGGCCAGAATAAGCCGTGCGCCGATCTCCTCCAGATCCTCGGAGCCCAACGTCTTGACTGATGCTCGCGTTCCCACCGGCATGAAGGCTGGCGTGGGAATCTCCGTCTCCCCGATGCGCAGCATGCCGAGCCGCGGTCCCCGGCGGCCCCCTTTGAGGAGGCAGAAGCTTATCTCGCGTGGACCTTCCATCGCGCCCTCCGCTGGTCGTCCTCAAGCCGGGCCTTGCCCTTTGGCATGGGGACCGGCCGCAAACCGCGCCATGGTAGCACACGCGCCACATTATTAGAGGATCAGCATCGCATCCTCGTAGCTATCGTCAGAGGATCAGCATTGCATCCCCATAGCTATAGAAGCGGTAACCATGATCCAGCGCCTCGCCATAGGCCGCGAGCACGCGTTCACGCCCGGCAAAGGCCGCCACGAGCATGAGCAAACTGCTGCGGGGCAGATGGAAGTTGGTGATGAGCGCGTCGACTACCCTGGGTTGATAGGGTGGGCGGATGAAGATCCGGGTGGTATCCTCGCCTGGGCGAACTTCACCAGACGGTCGCGAGAAGGCTTCGAGCACGCGGGTTGAGGTCGTACCCACCGCAACGATCCTCCCTCCGGTCGCCATGGTCTCTGTTATGACGGCAGCCGTTGCCTCAGGTAAGCAGCAGAACTCCTCGTGCAGCTCCTCACGTTCCAGGTCCTCTACACGCAGCGGCCGGAATGTTCCGGGGCCCACGTGAAGGGTGACCCACGCGGTTCGGATCCCGCGCGCCTGTAGTGCATCGAGCAGTGCAGGCGTGAAGTGCAACCCCGCGGTCGGTGCTGCCACTGCCCCCGGATGGCGTGCGAAAACGGTTTGATAGCTTTCCCGGTCCAGCTGCGTGTCGCTGCGCCGGATATAGGGAGGCAAAGGCACGTGTCCCGCTCGCGCGAGAAAGGCATCCAGCGCATCCGGTCCGTGAATGGCGACCTTCTGAAAAGGCCCGCCAAGGGAGGCGACCCACTCCAGCCGATACCCTTCTCCGAGATCAATCCGTAGGCCCGGGCGGAGCCGCCGCGAGGTCCGCAGCATAGCTTCCCAGTAACCTTTCCCCAAGTCGCGGACGAGGAGGACCTCGACCTTGCCGCCTCCCGGCACCTTGCGCCCGAAAAGCCGGGCAGGAATCACCCTGGTGTCGTTCAGGACCAGCAGATCCCCGGGCGCGAGCAAGGCGGGCAGATCGCGAAAGTGGCAATGCTTCATCTCTCCCGAAGTGCGCCGTAGCACTAGGAGCCGGGATGCATCACGCGGTGTGACCGGATACTGCGCAATCGCAGAAGGCGGCAAACTGTAACTGAAGCGTGCGAGGGTTTCTCTGAGTGATTCACTGGTGTTCATCGGGCTCTGACTGCTGTAATTGGCCTCACGGAAGCTTGAGGTGCTACCCATCCTCCGACGCCGCGGGCCCTAGGCTAGAGTAGCGGCTCCTGGGTCGTGCCCGGGTCCAGCCCGAGCGCCTCATAGGCGAGGTGCGTGGCCTCGCGCCCCCGCCGGGTGCGATCGATGAACCCCTGCTGGATCAGGAATGGCTCCAGGAGATCCTCAACCGTATCCTCTTCCTCTCCCAGAATCGCCGCCAGCGTCCCCAGTCCCACCGGTCCACCATTGAACTTGCTTACGATCGCATCCAGCAATCGCCGATCCATTTCGTGCAGGCCTCGATCATCGATCTGGAGAAGGGCCAGCGCCTCGCGAGCGACCTCGGCAGACAGCGTCCCGCGATCCTTTACCTCGGCGTAGTCGCGCACGCGGCGCAATAGCCGGTTTGCCACCCTTGGGGTTCCACGGGAACGCCGGGCGATCTCATGCTCTCCGTCACGGGTCAGCGGGATACCCAGGATCCTGGCGGAGCGGCGCAGGAGTATGCAGAGATCCTCAACGGGATAAAAGTCCAGGTGCGCCACGAAGCCAAAGCGTCCCCTGAGGGGGGAAGTCAGGAGTCCCACCCGAGTTGTCGCTCCTATGAGCGTAAAAGGAGAGAGATTCAGTCTCACGCTGCGGGCTGACGGTCCTCGATCCAGCAGGATGTCCAGGCGGAAGTCCTCCATGGCGCC
>JAGMDA010000281.1 GCA_023128935.1 Candidatus Eiseniibacteriota bacterium
GCTACGCCTTCGTCGCCGCGCCTCGTCCTCGACGCCCAGTCCTCGCCGAAAATGGGAACTTATTCTTGCGCGAGCCCTTAGAGAGAATGGTAGCAGGTGCAAGATTGCAGCCCGACCGGCCAGGGATTGGCTAATCGTCCTTCAATCCAAAGGCTGCCAGGTTGCCCAAGCCCGCAAAGCGATATCACGATCGCGGTTTTCCGCGCCGCTCCAGCCCCTCGCCTTGGAGATGGCATGGACATCCTGGCCGCAGGACCGTAATGTTTCCTCCATGGAAAAGTACGACAAGAAAGGCAAGGCCAGGGCAGGCCGCTCCCGGCCCACGTCGCTTGAGCACGAGTGGGTCGGCGGCCGGATTCTCTCTCCCTTCTACATCACCGAGGGCGAGCCCTATCGGCCGGAGCTGATCCTCTGGGTAGAGCTACCCGATGATATCGTTGTTTCATTCACGCTGGTAGATCCGAAGGAGGCCCCGGTTTCCCTTGGCGACACCCTACTCGATGCGATCGCTTCGCCTTTGGTAGGCCCGCCGCGGCAGCCATCCCGCGTTCGCGTGGCCGATGCAGCATCGGTCCTCGAAGTAGAAAGGGTCTTGCCGGATATCGAGATCGTGAAAGCCCCGACGCCCGAGCTGAATCACATCCTCGAACTCATGGCCGAGTCCGGGGCGCTTGGCGAAGAAGGAGAAAAACCGAGCTATTTCGAGGGAGGAGCGATCTCAGCCGAGTTGATGGAGGATCTCTTTCACTCTGCCCAGATCCTCTATCGCCTTGCGCCGTGGCAGGTCGCCCGCGACTGTCAAATCCTGCGACTCGATATCCCACAGCTGGGGGTCGAGGGCGCGTGCCTCTCCATCCTCGGCGCTCTGGGCGAGAACCTCGGCCTGGCCATCTTCCCCTCTTTCGTGGCCTATGAGAACTTCCGGGAGCGCGCGGAGACGGCAGACTTCTCCGCCGGGCCGCCAGACATGGGCACTACCACTCTGCTCCTCAGCTTCGATCTTGGTGCCGACCTGCCTGAGTCCATGTTCCGCGAGGTGACCGAATACGGATGGCCCGTGGCGGATCCAAAAGCCTATCCCACGGTCTATCACCACGATCGGGATGGCACACCGCGACCATTGACCGAGCACGATATCCGCGTCGTTTCCTCTTGCGCGGTTTCTCTGGCCGCATTCTTCACAAAACACCGTGATCTCTTTGCGCAGGAAACCCCGGATGAGCCGGTGTGCGAGTCATTTTTTGACGAGGATGATCTGGAAGTGCGTTTCACCATGCCCTATGAAGCGGGAGAACTGTATTCGATAAATAGCCGGCCGCCGATCAATTCATCCTCCCTCCAGCCGGATTTGCCACCCGAGATACCCGAGGCCGGTGGCAAGGTCGGTCGTAACCAACCGTGTCCCTGTGGCAGCGGTCGGAAGTACAAGAAGTGCTGCCTACCAAAGGTCCAGAGCGAGGTAAAAGCGACCGGCGGGGTCGCGGCCATCCACGAAGTGGACGCGCGTCTAGTCGAGAAGATGATAGGAAGTGGCCTGCGTCGCTTCGGGCCTGAGTGGTTTTCACGCGCGGAGAAGGACTTCAAAGACTCGGAGGCGTCTGCGCCACTCTTTGAGTGTTGGGCGCTTTACCACTTTCTGATCGACGGGAAACCACTCGTGCAACGGTTACTCGAGGAGCAAAAGCTCCGGCTTTCGACGCAGGAATCGACCTGGCTGGAAGCCCAGCGCGCTTCCTGGCTCTCCATCTGGGAGGCGCTGGAAGTGAACCCGGGTTGCAGCATCAGATTCAGAGATCTCCTAACAGATGCCGAGCGTACAGTAAACGAAGCCGGTGCTTCAAAGACGATGGCGAAACGGGAGGCAATACTCGGGCGGATCGTCGATCACGATGGAATCTCTGTTCTTTGTGGGGTTTATCCGCGCGCACTGCCGCCCGTGGAGGCCGACGCCGTGGTTCAGCGGGTTCGCAAGCGATTGCGGTGCAAGAAAGCGGTGCCCGTCGATCGACTGCGCAACGAGAAGATCGGCCGCTACATGATTCGCTGTTGGGAAGAGGAACTCGAGGAGTGCGACCTTCGAGCGAAGATTCCGCCCCGGCTCCAGAATACCGACGGCGAGGATCTGCTGCTCACTGTCGACCACTACGAGTTCGATTCCGGGAACCGCCGAGAGATCGAGAGGCGATTGGAAGCGCTCGAGAACGTTGTTCCACGCCAGCGCGATGAGCTGAAACCTACCTACGCCTTCATCCAATCCGCCAAGGGTACCGGCCTGGGTTGGGAAGAAACTCTAATCGGGACCGTTATATTCTCCGATGGCAAGCTGCGACTGGAAACCAACTCTTTGAAGCGTGCCGATGCATTGCGGGAGCGGCTCGAAGCCGCGACTGGAACACTGATTCGACATCGCGCCCGCGAGCACTCGGATCCGGTCGGCATGATGCGGGATCGCGGCAACGATGACAAACGGCAGTTGCCCGGGTGTG
>JAGMDA010000282.1 GCA_023128935.1 Candidatus Eiseniibacteriota bacterium
TTATCCGGCGATTCAGCCTATCTGGAGCGGTTGTTTGCGCAGGTAGGGCCAAGACGCGCGCTGTATTCTGCACGAGCCCATGCAGGATGCGCGGCGGGAAGAGGGCCGATGTCGAATCCGAATTATGTGTTGTGCGAAGTCTACGGGGCCGCGCAAAGAAGCGCTACTGCCCTTCCCCGGTCAGCACGAATGCGGCCCAGAAATAGGGGTGTGACAGGCACACCTCGCGCTGGCTGCCACTCAGGGCGCCGACGTGAAGCTGCTTCCCGCCTGATTCTCCCGTGCCCTGAATCATGTGCCGCTTGGCCTCGGCGACTGCGTGTGCCCGTCCCCCGCCTTCTCGGAGGGCGATCTCATAGAGGTTGCGCATGAAATAGGCGGTTGCCTCTCCGGAGACCTCCCAAAGGGCCGCCACGACATTTCTTGAACCTGCGTACAGGAAGGCGCGTGTCAGGCCAATCAAGCCTTCGCCAGTTACTCGCTCCCCAAGAGCTGAGGAGCAGGCTGAAAGTACGATCTGGTCACAAGTCAGCTCCAGGCCAAAGACTTCGCCGGCGGTCAGGAATCCATCGTCATTGATCGCCTCATCGGGGCTGAGCAGGAGTCCTGAGAAGCGAGGGCGCCTCTCGTTGAAGAGTCCGTGGGCAGCGATGTGCACAAACTCGTAGGAGTTGCCTTTCACTGCCCTCCCCAGGGCAGCGGGAGTGGCCAACTTCCCAGTCAGCACCCTCGTCTGATCCGGCGGGAATAGAGCCCCGATGCTCGCGAGTTCCTCCGCTGCGAACGGCAAGGGGGTGGCGCGGCGGCTCTCTGTCACTTGGGCGAAAATGCTGCCCTGCCCTGCTTCGGGGAGCGAGGGGTTTCCCACCAGGAGGATACCGCTGGTACCTGCGGTGGGCTTCTCGGCAAGGGATGTCCTGAGGAGGGCAAGTGCACTCACAGACGGAACATAGATCAGATCGGTCTGCATGATCAGGTAAGGCAAGGACGCGAAGCTTATCTCTGCCGCTGAGCTATCCTCGTCCGACACGAGAGTCGCCCCCTTGCGGCTGGGGTTTTCGGTTAGGAGGATTTCAAAGGGCAAGTAATGGAGGATGCCATGCGGCGCGACAATGACCCTTTTCGCGTGCTGGCATTGTGCTGCAACCGGCTCGATCAGCTCCCGGGAAAGGCGCAGAACTGGGTCGATGAGGTAGGTGGGATTTGCGCCCAGGATGTTGTAGTCGCGCAGCAGTGGTAGCAGATCGCGCACCTGTGCTTCGATCACTGCTCTGGAGGACAATCTGAGGAAGCGGAACTCCTCGCGCGTGACTGCCCAGGCGTAGGAGGCGCTATCGCCGAGGAAGTACTCGAGCAGCAGCTCTCCTGGTTCCAGGATGTGGTCCTGTAATTCCGCCAGGCTGCATGGACGCGGATATTTAAGCTCGGCGTAGCGGGGGTCTTTCCTGCGCAACTCATCCTCTAGAATATCTAGCTCCTCCTGAAGCTCCGCAATCTGCACCTCAATTGAAGGGCTTTTCCCCGGGCCGGATGTCTCGCCCCGCCCGATCAGCTGCTCGATTCGCTCTTCGATCCCATGCTCGTGTTGTTGGTACCGCAGATCCGCACGAAAGCGCAGATCGACATTTGCTTCGGTGAGCAGATCGAGGAAGGAGCGGGCCTTGGCTCGTTGAGCAACGGCGAACGCCTGGCGGGCATACGCAGGGCGCTGTGCGTCTTGCGCATCGGGCGCGGGCTCCAACTGGCTCACCTCCCACAGAAGATCCACGGTCTCCTCGTAGATGTAGCTTTTCCGACCGAAGTAGTGCGTCTGAACCCGCTGGGAACCCTGCGATCGAGCCCGAACCCCCTCAAAGACTTCCATGGCCTCTTCGAATAGGCGCAGGGCTTCTTCGCGCTCGCCTTGCATGCGGGCCACTCTCGCCTGGCCCGGCAGGACCCCGGCCTGGATCATGAAGCTGCCCGCAGCCTTGGCCACCTGGGAGGCCTTTTCGAAAGACTCCGCCGCGGCTTCCAAGTCGCCCAAGCTGAGGTAGCACTGGGCTATGTCCGAGAGTGTTTGGGCTTCCTTGAGGGACATGTCCCAGGTGCGTGCAAGGACCGCGGCCTTCTCCAATCTCTGGATGCCTTCCTTGTAGTTGCCCGTCATGCACAGGCAGCGCCCGGAGCTAGCCAGTATCGGGGCCTCGGTCCGGCGATCGCTCGCTGTTTCCAGGATGGCGAGGGCACGCTCGAAGTAGGTTTGGGCTTCGGAGAAACGCAGCTGGTCGACTAGGATGAGGCCGATATTGCTCAGCATTCCCGCGATCCGAGTCTTGGGCAGCAGGTCGCCTGCGGCGCCGATGGCCTCCTCGTACTGGTCGATCGCCAACGCCTCGTTGCCAAGGAGATAGTTGAGCGCGCCAAGATCCCCGAGACAGCTGTAGACCTCGCCCTGGTCTCCCGCTTCACGCGCCCTGTGCAAGGCAACATGCAGCAGGTCCATTGCCCGGGTCAGCTCGCCACGAATGAGGTGGATGACGGCGATATAGTGCAGCGCCCTTGCTTCTCCCGACCAATCATTGGCTTCTCGATAGGCTGTCAGGGCCGCTTCGCGGTGGAACATGGCACTCTCGAGATCCATCTGCCAGCGGGCCAGTCTGGACAGTTGTAGATGGGCATCTCCTATCCACATTGGCAGTTGGAGCGTCTGGGCTGTTTCGAGAAGCTGCCGGAACTGCTCTGCGGCCCCTTGCTGCTCCCCCTTGGAAATCAGGAGCAGACCGGTCTGCAGGTGAATCGAGGCGATGGTCATCTGTTCCTTCAGCCGCTCGGCAGCCGCCATGGCCGTTTTAAGGAGGATCTGTGCCTCTTCGGGCTGTTCTGCTCGGCTCCGCAATTCAGCCAGCCCACAGAGGGCAACAATCTCGCCGCTGGCGTTGTCCATATCCCGGAAATGCTTCAGGGCCAGCGTGAGCAGGCTCTCGGCCTCGGAGAATTTCCTCTCCTTCAGCCTGAGCTGCCCCAGTCCAAGTGGAGCAGTGCCTGTCCTCGGATGCTCGACTCCATGGAGTCGGAGAAAGGCGCCAGCCTCCTCCGTGCGGTCTAGCGCCTCCAGGGCATGAGCGAATATATAGGCAGATCGAGCATCCGATGGATTCGCAGCCAAGGCATCCCGCGCGAGGTTCGCGGCCTCTTCATGTTGACCTCTGAGGTGGAGTACCCAGGCTTGCCCGGCGGTTGGCAAAGCCGCGCCTGGTGCCGGTGCGGCGTCGGCCAGTTGGTCCGCGTGTGGTGCCGGTGCGGCATCAGTCAGTTTAACCGCGTCGGTCAACGATGTTGTATTGGTCAATTGAGCTGCGTTGGTTGGCCCCGCCATCACAAGCAACAGAATGAAGGACAGGGCCGAGTGTGTGGGGTTGGCGGCTGCCTGTCTGCGCGAAGGTCCTTGCCTACTGGAGTGCGGGACACCAAGAATCCCCCAGGGGCATAGACCCTGGTGAGAAATTCGGGCCAAGCATCGGAATGAATTGGCGTTCAGGATACACACCTCCAGTATCGTTACATTGGCAGGTACAGGGCAAGACGGAATCGGGAACTTTCTTGGGGGCGTTTACGTGGCCGGCCAGCTCCTTCCCGGAAGCTGCCGGCTGGAGCGACTACGGGACCTGGAGAGTCCCATGCTAGAGAGAAGCTGTAGGCTCTCAGGAGCTCCTTCCTGGGAACCATGTGGTTTGGCGTTGCGCGCGCATGGTATTGAGGCTTGGATGAACCGCCCGCGCTTCACAGATGTGTCATTGGACCAGCTCTCCAGCCTGGCGAGATTGGGGGATAGCCAGGCGGAAACCGTCCTTTTTGAGATGCTCCGCGTAAGACTCTTGGATGTCGCCAAACGAAGGGTGCGAAGGGACGATCTGGAGGACGTTGTCCAGGAGGCACTACGGATCGTCCACACCAAGCACGCGACACGTGCAGTCGGACGTGGGATGCTGGTTTGGAGCATGGCGGTATTGCGCAATGTCATCGGAAACTACTACCAGAAGAGAGAGAAGCTCGACCGCGGGGAGCCTTTTGATGAGCGTTTTCATGGGACCCTCGACGTATCACGCGCCCGCTGCCATGGGATCCCCGGTGACAACGGCCCCGAAGGGGCAGCCGAGCGCATTCTCGAAGCGATTTCCCTCCTAGCGCGTAGGAACCCGCGCTGTGGGGTGCTCTTTCGACGGATTATGGAGAGTCTGGCGGTGGGCGGGAGCCCGCGGGAGATCTCTCAACGCGCCATGGATCTGTTGGGTCAGGATTTTGAGGAGATGTCCCGGAGCGGCCTTTATGTCGCCCTGCACCGTTGCCGGAACCGGTTGCGGGAGATCCTTCATGAGAGGGATAGGTCATGAGTGAGACAACCCACTGTGTCGACCCGGAGAAGGGCACCCTGCTGGCCGCCTACGAACTGGGCCTGCTGGCCCCCAGTGACCAGGCCCTTTTTGAGAAGCACCTGTCCAGTTGCCCCGCATGCCAGGAGAGGCTCTATGGCATGTCCCCCTTCATGAGCGCCGTTCAGTCCGACCCGGGCCGGGTGGCAGCTCGCCTGGCGGCCAACCCGGAGCTGGGAATCATGGGCGTAGCATTGGCCGACGGAATCTCTTTGGATACGCCTATTGAGCCAGTCGAGTCTGTCAGGGCAGGGCGCGTCGATGGCCAGACCAGCACGGGCAGTTGGCTGAACCGGCTCCTCAAGCCTTTTTCTCCTGCTGCAGGATGGCACGGCGCTTGGCGAACTCTGGCTCCAGCGCTGGCGGCAGCCGCTGTCGTGGCAGTCGTTTTATGGCAGCAGAGCGGGGGCCCGAACCTGGCGGATCTGGCGCGCCTGGAGGCAATCGACTACGTGCAGATGGAGATCCGAGCAGACAGTGGCGGGAAGGCGGATCTGATGTACCGGCACGGCATGACCTTATATGCAGAGGGCCAGTACGCGAAGGCCTCGCGGATTCTGTCAGCGGCCTTCCGGGAAGCGACCGACTTCAGGGGGACCACGGTCATTGGCGCGGAGCCCCCGGCTGCAGGCGCTCGGGGTGCTGGATCCGCTGGTATTCGCCCTGAGGGAGTGTTGCCAGCGGGGCCGGAGGTCGAGAGCGAGGAGTTTGGCTCGCTCGAAGCGCCACCCACCCAGATGGCCTTCTATGCGGGGTTGAGCTTTCTTCTGGCCGAGCAGCCTGATTCCGCGGTGACTTACCTAGAGATGGCGCTGTCATCCTCCTTGCCAGTCCTCTCGGATCGCGCCCGGTGGTATTTGGCCCAGGCTCATCTGCTGCGCTCCGACCCGTCTCGCGCCATCGAACAGCTTGAGGCCTTGGTAGAGAGCCCAGGGTATGGGGCTCAAGCAGCTGTTCAGTTGAATGAGTTGCGGGAGGCGATCGGAGAGTAGAGGGCTGGTGAGTTATCCAGGCCAAGGGTCCCATTGCTCCCGGATCACCCAGGACCTCGCGCACCTGATCACGCATCTTCCAAGCAGGGCAGTAGAGAGCGAGGGTTTACAGCCGGCTGTATGGCGGGCGGTGCGCTGCCAGATAATCGCTTATCACGCACACTCCGGACTTGCGCGCAAATAGTGGCATGTTAATGTCTTTTATTGTTGCGATTTGTGCGAAGCTGATCTACCTTACTAACAGGACATCCGAGAACCTCATTCTGGGGATGTGACCCATGGGGCATCCCTGTCCACTGGTGCTGTTGCCGATGCATGGCGATGTCCGGCATCGGGTGAGACCAAGGGGGTTCCGTCATGAGATTCGTGTATGTGTTCTTCGTACTGCTTGTCGCTGTGGCAGCCGCTTCTGCCGATCCCAGCAATCTTGAGGATGGTGTCTTCATCGCTCACTACGCGTCGAGCCTGCAGTTCTCCAGCAGTCCACCCCCGGAGGGGTGGTGTCAGCATTACTTGAACCATTTCCCGATCAATAGCTGCGATGGCCAATTGAACAGAATCGACACTGGAGACGGATCCATCTGGTTTGTTTTGGCTGCCTGGCAGAACGACAAGGAATGGTGCGGCGTCGAATTCGGATTGGCGGAGTACGATGAGGCATCCTACCTGATTACCGCCCATGCTGGATGCTTCCCGGAAGGCGGCCTTGAGATCGCTTCTGTCGGCTGGCCGGGACCGAACGAAGGCACGACGCTTGTTGTCACAGGACTGCCCTGGCAAGGGAATTTCGTTCCCGTGTATTTCTTTGCCGGATATGCCTATCATGAAGGCATTATCCCTCTTGCCAGCAATCCCGTGAGTGGTTTTGGAGGAACCGCGAACTGTGGGGCTGTGCCAACCAAGTGGAGTGCGGCTCAATTCGGTGCAATTGGATTGTTCACAGATGGTCAGTACGTCTGCCCCACTGGCATTGGTCCGCCGGGTCCTATTGCGTGTTGCATTGGAGAGGACTGCCATCTCCTTTCCCCTTCAACGTGTATCGACCTCGGCGGGGTACCGCATTTTGAACTCGACTCCTGTGAACCGGACCCGTGCCAGTCACCGAGCCCCGTGCTTGAACGCAATTGGGGCCGAATCAAATGGGACTATCGATAATAGCCAATTCCTGTTCTGAGCGACTCTGGCCAAGGGCATATGTATCTCAGGCCTTCATTCCCCAGGAGGTGCGCACATGTCACGAAAGCCCTTTCTGTCCATTATCCTCGTCATTTGCCTGGCCGCTATCGTTCCTCGAAGTGGCGTGGCTGAATTGGCCTCACCAGAAGAAATGCGACGGATCTGCGAGAATTGGCTGGCTTTTGCGTCCTTCCCAACGAACACACGGAATGAAGTCGACGTTCTCACGATTGCCGAGGTTATTGAAATTGTCTCGGATGACACGCTCCTGGCTCACTGTTTCACTCTCGACCCGGTAGGCTATGTGGTCGTTCCTGCGCTGAAGGGCATCACGCCTATCAAGGCGTTCTCCGGCGAATGCCCTTGGGATTGCGAGCAACGGCGCGGCTTGCCGCAAGAGGTGCACGGTTCGCTCCTGCGCCAGTTCCGAGCCTTCGCAAGCGTATTCGGTAGTCTCGACGCGGTTCCCCGCTCCGCGGGACCTAAGGGCATGAACTCGATGCATTATGCTGCTTGGGACCATTTCCTGGTCGATCCGGACACTTTCGCCAATGGATTGACCAGATCATCGCTGTCCTGGCTGCCACGGGTTGGACCACTGCTTACAACGCGATGGAGGCAGAACCAGCCATATCGCACGTGTTGCCCAATTGGCTGCTACGGTCAGCACTGTGCGCCGGGATGCGTTGGTGTTGCGACGGCACAGGTCATGAAGTACCATAATTGGCCGCCTCTGGGAGAGATTGTCGAGCCGCTGGAATTGATTTGGTCCGGTGACAACTCGTGCCCTGGTTGCAGCACTGAAGGCGACACTCTCTACGCTGACATAAGGGATTGGTATTCCTGGACCGAAATGCCGGACAGCCTTGGGGTGTCTAGCCCAATGGCCCAAAAAGAGGCTATCGGCGAACTCCTCTATGAGCTTGCGCTAGCGATGCAAGGCGATTTCGGCGTCTGTGGAACACCAATCAATGGTTGGGCGCCGGGGCTCGTCCTGCCTGAGTACTTCCGCTATCATCCTGATATAATGTTCCGTTTTTGTCGCAACATGACCTACGAGGAGATCACGGAGGCTCTAATCGAAGAGATCAACGCCGGTAGACCAGTCATCTATCAGATCGGCAACCATGAAATTGTGGTTGATGGGTGGTGGATTGGTGAATTCGGCTACCTCTTCCACACGAACTGGGGCTGGGGAAACACAAATCTGGGTTGGTATGCGCTTGAGGAATTCCCGGGTGCCCCCAATGTCAACGACGGTTTTTTCGTTGGTGTCATGCCCGATGCAAGCGTTGGGTATGCTTACGTAAAGCCTGATGGAACGGGGGACTACCCAACGATCCAAGCCGCAATTGATGCAATGCCTTCCGCTAGCCTGACTTTTCACCGCATC
>JAGMDA010000283.1 GCA_023128935.1 Candidatus Eiseniibacteriota bacterium
GCTAGGCCCGCAGGGGTCTGCAGCCCCTCAATAAGGAGGTTTGCATCCCTTCGGACCACCTGCGCATCATTTCATGAGGCAAACACATGGGAGCGCCGGCAATCCGGGTGTACTCGATTGCTCTCCTGGTCGCGATGGCATTCAATTATTCCCCGGCGGCGTACGCGACCAAGCTATGAATGCGGTTCTCGTCCACACCGGCATCGACAAGCTTGGCGCGCCCATCCAGAAACGCCAGCTCAATCAAGAAGGCCATGCCCACGAGCACACCCTCAGAGCGCTGCACCAGGCGGGCCGCGGCTTGGGCAGTGCCTCCAGTGGCGAGCAGATCGTCGACGATGATCACGCGCTGGCCCGGCAGAAAGGCGTCATGGTGCATCTCTAGTTCCGCCACGCCATACTCGAGGCTGTAGGATTCCCGCAGGCATTTCCCAGGCAGCTTGCCTGCTTTGCGAAGCGGGAAGAAGGGTTTACCCGCCGAGTGGGCCACGAGCGCCCCGAGGATGAATCCGCGCGCTTCAATCCCGCCGACAGCATCAAATCCCGGATCCGCAAAGGCGCGCGTGATGTCGCCAATGCAGCGTGCCAGCAGGGGCGGATCCTGCAGCACCGGGGTGATGTCCTTGAAGAGGATCCCGGGCTTGGGGAAGTCCGGAATCGACCGCATGCGCTCACGCAGAGCCGCCTTCAACTCCATTCGTCTACTCCGTCTATAGGCATCCTTCTACTCCGACTCGATCGAGGACCTCGAGGCTGCGTCGCTTCTCCGTCTCGATCCATTCGCGCAACCGCAGCAGCGCTTGATACTCGATCTGCCGGACCCGCTCGCGGCTCACACCGAGGAAGAGGCTCGTACGCGCAAGGCTGCGCGGCATGCCGTCCATGAAACCATACCGGATTCGCAGTACCAAGCTCTCTCTCTCCGAGAGGCGGCGCATGAGCTTCTCGAGGTCGGCGCTCTCCATCTGACGCCGGAGCGTCTCCTCAAGCGAGGGGGGCGCTGGGAGCCGCTCGAGCAGTGTCAGGCCGCGCCCGGCCTCTCCCACCGCGGTCTCATCGAGCGACTTGATGCCCTGCACGAGCGTGCTGACCGTCCGAGCCCTGCGGGGACCGAAGCCGGCTGCGCGGCTGATCTCCGCAGTATCCGGAAAGCGGCCCAGTTCGAGTGTGAGCCGGCGCTCTGCCTCGATGTAGCGGTGCAGCGAGCGCATGACATGCAGCGGAATCTTCAGTGTCCGCGACTGTTCAGCGAGCCCCTTGGCGATCCCCAAGCGGATCCACCAGGCGGCGTAGGTGGAGAAGCGGAAACCCTTCTCAGGATCGAAGCGCTCAACGGCGGTGATGAGTCCCAGGTTGCCCTCCTCGATCAGATCATCGAGGGGCAGTCCCCTGCCAGTGAATTTGCGCGCCATGCTCACGACCAGCCGCAGGTTGCTTAGCACCATCAGCTCCTGGGCCCGCTCATTGCCCTCGCGGGCACGGCGCGCCACAGTACGTTCCTGCTCTGGAGTGAGAAGCGGGTGGCGGCTCACGTCTCGGATGTAGACGCTCAGGGCCCGCATAGAGTTCGGCGTCGTGGCTCGACGACGAATGGGTCGCTCGCGGATCTTGATCCCGAGGGTTCGGGTCAGATCGAGGAAGAGCGAGAATTCGGAGGCATCCGGAACCCTCGCAAGTAGAGATGCCTCCACTTGGCGAGAATCCAATACACCTGTCCTCTGGCCCCGTGTGAGTAGGGCCGTCAGGCTTCTTGAGCGCTTTCGCGCCCGGGTCTTTGTCATCATGGTTCCCCCCCTTCTGGGGGGAGACCATCCAAGGAGATCCTGGGGGAACCTGGTCGGGGCGACTGGATTTGAACCAGCGACCCCCTACTCCCGAAGCAGGTGCGCTACCGGGCTGCGCTACGCCCCGACTCTCATATCTCTTCAGACCAGTGTGCACCTATATTCTCGACAGGTCAAGGACGTTTCTTGGGGTTTCTTTGTAGGCTATCTGCCAGCGCCCGTGATACTTCTCTGTTGCCATCTGGTGGTGCTGTCGCCATGGGGAAGATGATGACACTCTGAGCGCCCCGATGGCGGGACAGTTCATATCCTTCGGAAGCCAGCTGCTAGTCCGCACCCTTCGGAGGGCAGCCACTAGCTTGGGCGTGCAGATACACAGCTGTAGCAGGGGGTTGGTGTGAAGCTCGGTCTAGAGCCCCAGGACGTGAAAAACCCCTGCTGCGGCGAGGGTCACGACGCAGCCGGCAATGGCAACCCCAAGGGCGATGCAGGGCAGTGCCAGCCGAAAAGGGATCCCGAAGACGAATGCGGCCGCGCTGCCCGTCCATCCCCCTGTTACGGGCAACGGGATCGCCACGAAGAGAATAAGGCCCATTGCGCCATAGCGCTCCACGAGCTTTCCCCGTCGCCGGGTCCGAGCAAAGAGCCACACGAAGAACCGCTCCATTAGACGACTACGTCGACGCAGGGCGTCCGACACCGGTCCCAAGGCTGCGAGTATGGGTATAAGGGGAACCATATTCCCTACACATGAAATGAGATAGGCGTGCCACCAGGAAAGCGGAGGTCCCATCGCGGGGCTCAGGGCCCAGGGGATGGCTCCGCGCAGTTCAACGATGGGAAGCATCGAGATCACAAAGACCACCCATTCCTTCGGTAGGATAGAGAACCACTGGGCTACCTGCTCAGTCACTGTTCCAGCCCTCTTTCCCCAGCAGCGGGACGAAGATACAGGGAATACTTGTCTCTGTACGGAAGGAATTACCCTCCCGGGTGACGATCTTCAGTACTTGGCTGGAACTCGACCCGGTGGGGATCACCAGGCGGCCTCCATCCGCCAATTGATCGAGCAACTGCGGGGGCACTCTCGGGGATCCAGCCGTCACAATGATGCCGTCATATGGCGCGTGCAGCGCCCATCCGATAGATCCATCCCCTATTTGCTGGACGATATTTGTCAGACCCTCCCGGGTGAAGATCTCCCCCGACCGACGGGCCAATGGCTCCAGGCGCTCGATGGTGTAAACGCTACGGACAAGCACGCTGAGGATCGCGCCCTGATACCCCGATCCCGTACCCACCTCTAGAACACGGTCTTGGGGCTGGGGTTTGAGGCTCTGTGTCATGATGGCCACCATATAGGGCTGTGATATGGTCTGGCCGTGGCCGATGGGGAGCGCGCGGTCCGAGTAGGCCTGGGCCTCAAGGCCGGGGTCGACGAACTCATGGCGGGCTATCTTGCCAAACGCTTGCAGCACCCGCTCATCTGTGATGCCGCGGGCCTTCAGCTGCGTCTCTACCATCCGGTGCCGAGCTTTCTGGTAGTCGATTTTCACCCTTCCGGTCTCACGGCCGGTTGCCATGCGGATTCAACATCCCAGCTTCGGAGTGTCTGCAGCGCGGCGTGATCTGTCCAGTTGGTGTTGAGCGGCGTGATGGATACATGGCCTGTAGAGACGGCGCCAAAGTCGCTTGTCTCTTCTGGTTCCCACACGGGGGGATCTCCCCCGATCCAGTAATAAGCGCGGCCACGTGGATCCACCTTGGACACTATCTCATCCCGGTAGACCCGGCGTCCCAGCGCGGTGATTTTGAATCCCCGAATCTGCTCGAACGCAAGATCGGGGATGTTGACATTGAGAAGCAGCTCGCGTGGCAAGCCCTGCCGCAACATCATGGTGACTACTTGCTTGGCAACCCTTGCGGAGGCATCCAGGAACTCCGATTTCCAAGTCACATTGGAGAAGGCCACAGCTGGGAGGCCCAGCAGGCGCCCCTCAAATGCGGCGGCTACGGTGCCGCTGTAGGTAACGTCGTCACCCATGTTGGGCCCGTGATTGATTCCCGCGACGACCAGATCCGGCCTGTGCTCCAACACTCCCCCAATGCCGCGCACCGCCAGCAGTACGCAATCCGTTGGTGTGCCGGAGACCGAGAACCGCTGCTTGCCGTGTTGCGTCACCCGCAGCGGGTCATGCAGGGTGAGCGCGTGGCTGGCGGCGCTCTGCTCTCGATCAGGCGCGACAATCCAGACATCGCCCAGTTCCTGAAGGCTGTTAGCCAGGCATGTCAAACCACGTGCAGCGATGCCGTCATCGTTGGTAAGCAGAATTCTCATACCATCTCGTAAGGGTATCGATACCCGGATTCCCGGAGGCAGGCAGATACAGAATGGTCGGGGCGACTGGATTTGAACCAGCGACCCCTTGCCCCCCATGCAAGTGCGCTACCGGACTGCGCTACGCCCCGACCTACACTGTGCCGTTTTTGAAAGCGAGGGTATTCTATCAACTCTCTGATCGCCTCTTCAACCGCCAATCTTGAGGTAGGTTTCGCACAACCTGCCCGCCCAATGGATCGGAGCCCTAGGGCTCCGCGCGTTTCCGGTGAGGTCTAGAGCCTGCATCACTGCGACTGGCACCTGTTCTACCTGTCCCGCGGGGTGATTCCTGCACGATTCCGCTTTTTACGCCCAGGCTCCCCTGCACCATCTCATGAGCTTGGGTGCGTGCGACTCTGGCCAGGGTGTCGGGTGATCGCTGCAGGATCGCTTGGAGCCGTTCTAGTTCCATGCGTATTTCAGAGAGCCCCCAGGGTTTTCCCGCGCGCCTCCTCGTTCTGGGCCACGCACTGGGCCGCTGCGGGGGCTGGGCATCGGGCACGACGACTTTGTCGTCCGGTGGAACCTCTCGCACCACGGAGAGGTCCTCAAGTTGCTCCTGCGCGGCAGGCGGGCTCTCCGGCACCATCCGCCGGCCACCCCTGGCCTCTGAAGGCTTCTCGGCAGCATCTCTGTGCTCGGCGCGACGCTCTTCACGCAGCTTGCGAACTGCACCGGCAATCGTAAATCCCCGATCATAGAGCAGGTGTTTGATCTCCTCGATCAGAGATACATCTTTTGGCCGGTACTTCCGGATGCCGCCCCGGCTCTTGCGTGGACGCAGCATTGAGAACTGCGTCTCCCAATAGCGGAGCACATGAGCCTTTACCTTGGTGGCTTTGCTCACCTCGCTGATCGAGTAGTACGACCTTGTGGGAGTATCCTGCATGGCTTTCTCTCCCCCCATCCCCTCCTTGTGTGCAGCAGGGCCCTCAAGCCGGCCAATGCAAAGCGGGGGTGTCTCTTGCGGCTTCCCCCTCAAAACCGCCCTTGCGCGGTAGCGCCCTTAAGCTGGCCAATGCGAAGCGGGGGCATCTCTTATGATCTCTGGCCCCAGAATTCCTGCTTAAGCGGCCGGCCCATTAAATCGGCCAGCGCCGCGTGGGCATCCTTTCTTTCAAACAAAACGGCATAGACCTGACGGGTGATCGGCATTTCCACGCCCAGGCTCCTCGCCAGCTCCAAGGCGGAGCGTGTTGTTCGGACCCCTTCAGCCACCATCACCATCTGGTCCAGAATCTGCGCCAGTGGGCGGCCTTCTGCAAGGCCCAATCCAACGCGATGGTTTCGACTGAGACGGCTCGTGCAGGTCGTGACCAGATCGCCGATGCCGGAGAGGCCGAGAAAAGTCTCTCTGCGCGCCCCGAGGGCGACGCCGAGCCGTGTGATTTCCACCAGCCCCCGGGTCAGCAAGGCTCCCATCGCGTTCTGGCCCAGCTGCAGGCCCTCACTGATGCCAGCAGCGATGGCGATGACATTCTTGAGCGACACACCGAGTTCGACCCCCAGGGGATCGGGACTCGTATAGACCCGGAGGCTTGGACTGGAGAAAACGCGCTGGACGGCGCGGGAGGCCTCTTCGTTCTCAGACGCGGCGAGCAGAGCGGTTGGCAGTTGGGCGGCCACCTCTGCGGCCAGGCTCGGGCCCGCGAGAACAACGATGCGGCTCGCTGGAATGCCGGCGCTCTCGCAGATCACCTGCGCGGGGGTCTGCCCGCTACCCTCCTCAATGCCCTTGGTGGCGGAGATCCATACGCGCGGTTCCTGCAGCGAGCTACGGGCACGAGTGCGCTCGATGGCCTCCCCCACAGAGCGCAACACATGGGATGGAACGACAAGCAGCGCCCCCGCCGCACCGTCCAAGGCGGCACCCAATTCAGAGGTCACATCGATCGACTGCGGGAGGGAATAGTCGGGTAGAAACGGCAGACTGAGCCGCGTGCGCGCTATCTCGCGGGCACGTGGCGGATCAACTTCCCAGAGCCGCACCTGTCGTCCCTGCCGGGCCAAGTGCAGCGCCAGGGTTGTGCCCCAGCTTCCCGCACCCAGGACGGCGATGTCCCCGCGCAGCAGATCGCTCACTTCGACCTCCACTGGAAGCGCGTTTCCTTCACTTCGACCTCCACTGGAAGCGCGTTTCCTTGCCAGCTGCGATCCTCGCCCAGTTGATCCGATGGCGCCAGGCCAGAACGCCGGCGAGCAGGATCCCGAGCGCGACGACATAGGTCCGCAGCGGCGCGGGAGGTCCCAGAAAGGCCGTTGCGATCGGGAAGATGACAGCCAGGGTCATTGATCCCACGGAAACGTAGCGGCAGATCCAGACGCAGACCACAAAACCCAGAACCCCCAGAAGCGCCGCGGCAGGCGCCAGAGCCAGGAAGATCCCCAGGGAGGTGGCCACACCCTTGCCGCCACGAAAGCCTGCCAGTGGTGTTAGGATGTGCCCTGCGACTGCGGCGACTCCACCCAGGAGGGGCCAGGGACTCCCGTCAGCAACGCAGCCTAGACCGGCCCAGGCAGGAGCCAGAGCCACCGCGAGCCATCCCTTCCCGACATCCAGAACCAAGGTAGTGATGCCCAGCCGGGGACCAAGCAGACGCAGCACATTGGTCGCCCCCAGGTTGCCACTGCCGTGCTGGCGAATGTCGATGCGCGCCCCGAGCCGTCCAATCCAGAGCCCAAAGGGCAGGGCACCGAGACAGAAGGAGATCAGCACGAGCGCGATCGCCCCCATCAGGACACTTCCATCAGGCAGGCTGATTGCAGCCCATGGCATACCCATCATTACCGTGGTCGTCCCCTGGCCGGGGTCCCCTTGTTCTTGCGGATCTTGAAACGGATGGGTGATCCTTCAAAGCCGAATGCCTCGCGGAATCGCCGTCCCAGGTAGCGCAAGTACTCTTGGCTGAGGAGATCCCCGTGCTTGGAAAAAAGGGCGAATGTTGGGGGCGTGCAGCGAATCTGGGTCGCGTATAGGATTTTAGGTGGGCGCTTTCCGCGCTTGCCGCGCGGGGGCGTGCGCTCGATAGCCCTGCGCAGGGTCTGGTTGACCTCGTGGGTTGGAATCTTGCGCTGCGCCTCGGCGTAGAGCGAGAGGATCTTCTCTGGGATCTGCGAGGTGCGCTGACCGGTGAGTGCCGAGACGAACAGGGTTGGCGCGTAGTCGAGGAAGGTCAACTCCTCGCGCACCTCCTCTTCCTTCTGTGCGAACGTGTGGGTGTCCTTCTCAACCGCGTCCCATTTGTTGATCAACAACAAGGTTGGCTTTCCGCTGTCCTGCACAAGGGCGGCCACGCGTTAGTCCTGTCGCGTGATCTTCTGCGTTGCGTCGAACAGAAGGAGGGCGATATCGGCGCGCTCGAGAGCCCGCAGGCTGCGCAGCGTGGCATAGAACTCGAAACCGGGTAGATGCTCCCACTGGTAGGCAATCCCGGCAGTGTCGATGAGCCAGAACGTGCGTTTCTGCCAGCGCCAGGGCAGGTCGATCGCATCGCGCGTGGTGCCCGGCGCAGCGTCCACAATTACGCGCTCGCGCCCCAGGAGCCGGTTGGCAAGGCTGGATTTGCCGACATTCGGGCGGCCCAGGATCGCGATGCGGAGTCCCTCAGCGTGCTGCTTGGTGCTCCCGCCCGGGGGCAAGAGGTGCACTAGTACGTCGAGGACCTCTCCAAGCCCACGGCCTTCGAGAGCCGAGACCGGCAGCGTGTGCTCCCAGCCGAGCTGGGTGAATTCCAGCGCATGGTCATCCCACTTCTCTGAGTCCACCTTGTTGACCAATGTCAGGACCGGAACATGGGAAGGTAGCTGGTGCAGGGTGCGTGAGATCTCTTCATCCATAGCCTGAAGGCCATCGCGCCCGCTGGTCATGAGCATCACGGCGTCACATTCATCCAGCGCTTGGGTTACCTGATCAGCGATGTGCGCCTCCATGCCATCGGTGGCCCCCGGGGTCCATCCACCCGTGTCAATCACATAGAAACTGCGCCCTACCCACTCGGCGAGGCCCGCATTCCGGTCCCGCGTAACGCCCGGATTTCCGTGTACTACGGCCTGGCGCCGGCGGAGGATCCGGTTGAATAGTGTGGACTTGCCCACATTGGGGCGTCCTACGATGGCCACGACTGGGATCTGCATGCTTCAGTATCCGCCTAGGTGCTGTGTATTCTCAAGGCATCTCTTGGGGGAGGCTCAAGGCATCTCTCAGTGGGTTCCTCGCTGATGCTGCGTATCAGAAAGGGGCCCG
>JAGMDA010000284.1 GCA_023128935.1 Candidatus Eiseniibacteriota bacterium
TCTGTTGACTCCATCGGGAGAGGCAAGGGGGGGTACGCTACCTTTCGTAGGATGGCGGCATCACGGTGATGCTACCTGAGTAGTTACCAATAAAGGTGCATTTCGCGCTGGTCCCTGCTCGTTGCCAGGGGCGTTGCTCAGTTCATCAAATACGGTCTGGGCGAAGTGGCCATGTTTCCTCAAGATGTGCGGGGCTGATGACGACACTCATCCGTATAAACTTACGGTTCCGGGCGCGCTTGTGAGGATCAAACGCATGGATCCTGCGGAGAGGATTCAACACATCCTAGAGGGTGACCTTGGGGGGCTGGACCTGTCATCCCCTCCCCAAGGAGGCATGCCAGAGCGGATCGCTGATGCTGCTGAGCTGGGCGAGGAGAGCGTTTCTGCGCCTTGGATTGAGGGGCTCTTGGAAAAGTTCCTTGTCCGTGGACAGATACTCCGGGCCCTGGCGTTGCTCAAGGTCCTCTCTGCCCACGATCCTGAAGGAACCTGCTTGCTTCCGCATCTCGAGTCGGTCCTGGATCAAGAAAGCCTTTTGGACGGGGAGCCGGTCACGACTGACCCCTTGGCCACCGAATTCCTGGGATCTGATCGGGCACCTGTTGCCTGGTCGATTCTCCGCAGAGACGGCCTGAGCGTGCGGCCCGCCCCGGGGCCCAAGGCCCGTACGGCACCGGACCAATGGACTATCTGCCACGACCCGCGATCGGAATCGCCCAAGGCACCTCACGGGTTGGCGCTCGTGTGGCATACAACGACCACGGTGCCCGGCAAGTCGAGGCCTGCCGGCAAGCGGAAGGTCTGTCGCAGGAAGATGTCCCTACAGGGCACCGTCACTTTCCTGAGCAGGAGCAAGAAGTTCCGGGCGGATCGGAAGTACGGGGCCATCATTGACGATGTCTCTCCCGCGGGAGTGGGGATCCATCTTCCGAACCCCCACGGCTACCTGAACGCCGAGGAGGCCAGGAAATGCCGGATCCGTCTTGAGATTTCGCTTCCCGCCCAAAGGCAACGGATTGTCACGCTGGCCCATGTGGCATGGTGCGTAACTGCAAACGACCAGAACGGCCCCATCCTCCGCATGGGGATCCAGTTCCTCGAGCCCCCGGCAGAGTTCATCCGAACGATTCGGGAACTCATCATCCAGAGAAAGGGCGACCAGCAGCTTTTATGGAACCTCTGGGACACGCAAGCGCCAAGACCCTAGCCCTGGAACTGCCGCGGCAGACTTGGGCCGTGGGCGGTGGAAAGGGCGGAGTTGGTAAGAGCCTCGTCACAGTTGGCCTGGCCTATTGGCTGGGTCGCCTGAAGAAACGCGTTATTCTGGTTGACGCGGACCTGGGCGGCGCCAACTTGCACACCATGCTTGGCATCCGCATTCCCGAGGCAACGCTCGAAGACTTCCTGCTTCGCAAGGTCGAGGATCTGGAGGATGTCCTCCTGGACACAACGCTTCCCAATGTGCGCCTGCTGGCAGGGGGCAGCGAGATCCCCTCGCTCGCGAACCCGAACTTCAATCAGAAGAGACGCCTCCTACGTGCCCTCGACAGGCTGTCGGCAGACTACATGCTTGTGGATCTAGGTGCGGGATCAACACTGACCGTCCTGGATTTCTTCCTGGCGAGTCCCTACAAGCTCGTGGTCATGAGACCGCAGCCAACCTCAGTCCAGAATGCATACGGGTTCATCAAGGCCGCCCTGTTCCGCCGACTGTCCAATATACTGAGGCCCACCGAGCTCCGGAGGCTTCTGGAGGGATCGCACGGTCAGGAGGATCGTCCAGTTCCACAGTCCGTGGAGGAGGTTCTCGAGGAGGTTTCGCTCAACGCTCCAGAAGCCCTGAAGGCGGTGCGCCAGGCCGTGGATTCCTTCAACGTCCAGCTCGTTGTCAATATGGCCCGTAACCCCAAAGAAGAGGGCTTCGGGCGTGTGATCGCCGAGGTCTGCCACCGCTATCTCGAGATCGACGTCAATCCCCTAGGTTCCATTCCCTTCGATCCCAGTGTTGACCGTTGGGCATCCCGCATGGATCTGGGCACCTTCGGGCAGGAAGGAGCTGACGGGGCGCTACGGGCCACCTACGAAGTCGCCTACGCAATGCTCTCCAAATTCGGACAGATGAACCAAGCCGCCTGAGCCAACATCAACGGTCCCCACCGTAGAGCCATCTGAGTTCAGGACACTCACATCATCGCTGGAAGCCTGCCCGACCGGGCGAGTGGCGGTCACATCTTCGATCCTCGCCATCTGTTCATCAGAACCTCCTGGCGAGAAACATCTGTGCAGGGAAGCATATGTGGCTCTTCAGGGTTGCGTGTGGGCGATTTCATGGGAGATCAGAGAGGGGCCTTGAATGGAGGTCCGCTTTTGAACAGTGCTCAGCAAAGACCGGTAAGCAAATATCGCAGCGCCCCCTGAGGTCCTGGAAACGATTCTCGCAGAGATCCTCGGCAACAAATTAATGTGACCGTCGAATCCACTGCAACAAACCGCTTCTATGGGGGAGGGTGTCAAG
>JAGMDA010000285.1 GCA_023128935.1 Candidatus Eiseniibacteriota bacterium
TGCGCTCCACGGATAAGAAAGAAACGCGCCTGGCCCGCACCCTTCACCGGGAGGGGATCCGCTTGACGACTGATTCCCGAGAGGAGTGGGGGCCTGCCTTCTCTCCCGACGGCAAGAAAATCGCATATCTGCGCGGCAACGGTACGTTGATGATCATGAACGCGGATGGCTCCAAGCAGAAGGTGCTCGTCGACGGCTGGTCTGACCTGACATTCGAGTGGTCGCCGGACAGCAAGTGGCTCGTCTACCAACAAGAGGACAACGACTTTAACACAGACATCTTTATCATTTCAGCGGACCAGAAGGAGGGACCGCACAACATCAGCCTTCACCCGGATGATGACTACTCGCCCTACTGGTCCAGCGACGGCAGAATGATCGCCTTTGTTTCAGAACGCGAGTTTCTGAACCAGACCGACATTTGGTATGTCTGGCTCTCACGCGAGGACGAGGAGCGCTCTCGGGAGGATCGCTTGGAGCGCTTGTCCAAGGATGGGCATGCCAAGGATAACAGGAGAGGTAGCGCTTGGGATGATGAGGATGGCAAAGACAGCGGTGGATTCAATGACAACGATGGAGGCAGAGATGAAGTTAATGAGAACAGCATCGGAGGGTGCGAATACGGCGACGAATACGACGGCAATGCCGACAGCGATGAGAACAAGGATTGGAATGATGATATGGACGATGAAGATGATGAGGACGATGAAGACGATGAGGACGATGAAGATGATGAAGACGATGAAGGTGAGGAAGAGCCAGTCGACGTCCACATCGACTTTGAGGATATCCACAAACGCTTGCATCGCCTAACGACATTCCCGGGCAATGAGTCACGCGTTCTAATCGCAAAGGACATGAGTGGGTTTGCCTTTGTCGCTGATACCGATGGCAAACGGGATCTTTGGTGGATCAAGTGGGACGGCAGCGATCCAAAACGGCTGACTAAGGATGGTACAAACCCAACGAACCTCCAGTTGGACAGGAAGGGAAAACTGATCTTCTATCTCAAAGGCAAAGGAGCCATCGCTTCGGTGCCAGTCAAGAAGGGGAAACCAGAGTCCTATCCATACGAATCGGAGATGATGATCGACCTCGCCGCCCAGCGTGGTTTTGTCTTTGACGAAGCCTGGCGCGAGCTGAACGATTACTTCTACGACGACAACTTCCACGGGGTCGACTGGCGCGCCATGCATGAGAAATACCGGCCATGGGCGATGGGCGCATCTACATACAGGGATTTTCAGGATGTGATCAAACTGATGATGGGCGAACTCAATTGCTCGCACCTGGGTCTCTGGTCCGGGCCGCATGATTGGAAGCGTGGATCTCCAGGTGCTCAGACAGGTCAGCTTGGCGTGCTCTATGATCCAATGCACACGGGTCCTGGGCTGCGCATCGCGCACGTTGTCGAGAAAACGCCGGCCGACCGGGTGGAGAGCCGTCTTGAGGAGGATGAGATCATACTCTCGGTCAATGGAGTTTCGGTCGATCCGAATGTCAGCCTTGCTTTCCAGCTGGATCACACGGTTGGCAAGAAAACGCTATTAGAGGTAGAAGACCACAAGGGCAAGCGGCGTGAGGTTGTCATCCGTCCGATCAGCTCCAGGGAAATGAGAGACCGGCTCTACGATGAGGAAGTCGAGGCCCGCAGGCGCTTCGTGAACATACACAGCAATGGAAGGGTGGCCTATATCCACATAGAAGGCATGAGCGCTACCAGCCTGGACCTGTTCGAACGCGACCTCTACGCGGAGGCGCACGGCAAGGAAGCTCTCCTGATCGACGTGCGCGGCAACGGCGGCGGGTGGACCACGGATCTTCTGCTAACCAGTCTGCTGGCGGGGGATCACGCCTATACAATTCCACGCGGTGGCGGCAAAGGTTATCCGCAACACCGGAGATTGCTCTACGCTTGGGTCAAGCCGGCGATCATTCTCTGCAACGAACACAGCTTCTCGAATGCCGAGATCTTCTCCTGGGCGAACCGGGCGCTCGGGCGCGCCCTGGTGGTGGGACAACAGACCCATGGCGGTGTGATCTCTACCGGTGGTACGACACTGGCCGACGGGTCCTGGCTCCGGCTTCCATTCCGCAAGTGGATTTCCCGCTTGGATGGGTCGAATCTGGAGGGCACCGGCTGCATGCCGGATATAGTAGTGGAAAACCGGCCCGGAGATCTGGCTCGCGGGATCGACATGCAATTGCAGCGCGCGCTCCAGGAAGCCCTCGAGCAGATTAAGTAGAGGATGCGAAAGGGGACGAGTGAAAGTAGAGGATGCGAAAGGGGACGAGTGAAA
>JAGMDA010000286.1 GCA_023128935.1 Candidatus Eiseniibacteriota bacterium
AAGCAAGAACCAGGTCAACCTATTTGATCTTCCGAAGATGATCACCAAGGGATTTGCTGACTACACCGCTCGCGCTCTGTCTGGGAGAGATGCGTGGCGATCGGTGGCCGCGATATGGTCGCGGGAAGGGGATCTGACTGATGTGCCTCGCCCACTTCTGGACGAGGTTGGAACGAGCGTCGTGAACCTGCTGGTACAGGAGAAGGGGAAGGATGGCCTTCTGGAGATGCTTGTTGATCCTACAACGGATTGGGAGAACGTCATCTCCTTGCTGACCCCGGCGTGGCGCGAATTGCTCGCCGGCGTGACGCTCTCCTCGGGAGACCTTGCCCGGTACGAGGCGACGCTGGAAGACCTTAGTCTCTGCCGGCGGATGCTCGCCCCTGTTTTCTCCTCGGAGGCCAATGGGATCATCGGCCGGTTGTATGATGGACAAGGGACGATGGAGAATATCGATCGCTTCTGGGAGCTTGCCTCGTTCCTTCCGCCGGAGCCATCGGAAGAGGACTGGCAGGCGCTGATAGCACGTATACCGACCTTCATGATTGTCCAGTACCAGGACAGCGATCCCGACATACGCATGGTGCGTGCCCATGTGGAGATCAACCTGGATAAGTACGGTGATGAACGTGATTGGCGCAACTTCTACTCGTGGTTCATCAAGGGGTTGCGCGAGGTGATTGCTCATTACGGGAAATGGTAGGAGAAGAACAGCTTGCCAGGAATCGCACGCTCGTACTTAGAGAAGATCTGCACCGAGCATGTGCATTGCCTTGCGGATATCCGAGTCGCTATCATATTGGGAATTCCTTAGTTGCGTTGGATATTGGTTTTTGCTACGCTGGAACTCAATAAAGAAAGGAGGGCAAGTCTATGTTGAGAAATCTGTTGGTACTGATGCTGGTGATAATGCTCTCTCTCTGGTGTGCGGCGGCATTTGCAGAGGGTAACAGCGAGAGATCTTTCTCCACCTGGAGTGTGTCTATTCTCAAGGATCTGTTTAAGGTAACTGAGGACAACCTTAGCCTCTTGAACACCGGGGTACTCTCGCCGGATGGGAAAACTGTCGTGTGGGGAAATGGTCGAGATCTCCTGTGTTTTTATGATCTGGACGAAGATCGAGTTGTATGCTACCCCACCCCAGAGCAGCTCGCCATACCTCACTATTTTGTGTGGTCCCCTGATAGCCAAACGATCGCGTTTTCCGAAGATCTTTTCAGATACCTGAACGAGAGTGATATCTGGATGGTCAACGCTGCCACTGGTTCTTTCACCGACTGTACAGACGATGGAGTAATCGGCGGATTCCCCACCGCTAAGGATCCGTATTGGCTGGACTACCTTCCAAATTGGGACCCAATCACGACCGATCTTCTCTTTTTCCGCTCAGAAAAGCAGGAGGCAGAGTGCAGTCTGGAGTTGCGGAGCCTTAATCCTGACCTGTGCACATCTGGCCAACTCGTAGTTTCCGAGAGATCCAAACAAATAGTTGACCTCACCGGGCAACTAGCAGGGAGTTTCCCAATCCATCGACAACCGGCGATCTCGCCGGATGGAAGTCGGATGGCGGTTATCGTTACCTCCGATCTTCGAGATGACCCTCAAAATGGCATATGGATGATCGATCTTATCGAGGAATCAATCTGCCAAATCGCCACACTGGAGGCGTTCGCTGTCGGCTTTCCATCGTGGCACGACACAAGTAGTGTGCTACCAGAACAGATCTCCTGGACGGCCGAGGGGGAGGGGCTAGTCGTGTTCTTGCACGATGTTGCGGGTTTTGGCATCGCGCCCGATCGAACAGTTGTGTATCTGGATGCGGATACAAGTGAAATCCATCCGCTCATCTCCTGGAAAGGGTTTGACACAGGCCCGGATTTCTACCGCGCCGGTGAAGATGGCCATACCGGGGTCTTTCGTATGGCACGGCAGGCGATCCTCATGTCCGACCGGAAGACATTGATCACTGTGCATCACGAATACTCATCTGGATTACTGACGTTTATCGCTCAAACTCTTCCACCAGATGCGAGTGAACCGTCGGTGATTGGGGAGGTTCCATTCGATGAGCGTGCCAGCGGACACGGCCCCGGGCTTGTTCTAGCTAGTCAATCAAACGTTGTTCTTCTCTTTAATCGGTATCTCGTGTCCTTTAATTATGGCGGTTGATCATAACCATGAAACACATATTAGACTCACTTAATGCTGGTTCTGACCGAGCTACGTCCCAACAACGATTAGAATGGCTATTACGGACTTCTCCTGAGAGCAATCGAGAAGTGATTGCATGCTGCACCAAACAAGGCACTTGACAGAATGAGACGTGGCGTTCTATGATAGATCCATGAAAATTCGCATCCTGCTCCTGGGTTTACTGCTCACGGTCTCCTTCCTGGGACTCTCTCAGGAACCTGGGCCAATATGGGTCCTCACAATCGATGGGGAGATCGGTCGGGGGACCGTCTCCTACTTGCGCCAGGGTCTCTCCGAAGCAGAGGAGGCCGGGGCGCGTACGGTCGTGATCGTCTTCTCCACCCCCGGAGGCTACCTGGATTCTGCGGTCGCTTCCCGCGATGCCAT
>JAGMDA010000287.1 GCA_023128935.1 Candidatus Eiseniibacteriota bacterium
CGCGCCGGCATCCGCCTTCTGGGAAGAATCATCACAGATCTCCTTCATATGTTCCGGAGGGATTGAGCCGTTCAGGACTGCCCGCAGCTCCTTGACGCATCTGATTGCCCAACAGCTTCCAGCGCTGATTGATGATCTTCGTTACGGCCTCCGAGGTGATAGTTGCCCCGGTGATTGAGACGATCTCGGCGTCATCGGTCTTGTTTCGATCGCCTGCCTTGATAACGGTCAGTGGTGGACTCATAGGTGCGCCCACGAATTGGCACTTGAAGATGGCCGAGTCACGGATGGCATCACCGAATCCTGGTGTCTCGGCTGCAAACAGGACGGAAATCCCGCGGTACGTCTTGAGTTCCGGTCCAACACCGACCAGTAGCTCAATCCGATCCTGGAAACCCGTGCCCTTGGCGGTGAAGACATACCCAACCGGGGTTCCATTCTTGCTCAAGCCTTGGTAGATGATGGCCGATTCCTGCGTTTGGCCGGCGTCCACGAGCAACGTGTCGGTCAGAATGGAGTCGGCATCCGCAAGAATGGAGCGGATTCCGCGCTGCAGCTTCTTCCGTGCGTTCTCTTCGATCCGCGGCTGCCAGCTGCCGTAGACAGTTGCGAGCAGCAGTCCGAATACGAACGCACAGACAAGGACCAGCCAGGAGAGCCTCAGGAAATTACGCATTGGAGTTTCCCTCCAGCCCCAGGGGTTTTGCCTTGGTCCACTGATCCAGGAATGGGGTTAGGGCGTTCATTAGGAGGACGGCGTACATCACGCCCTCGGGGTATCCTCCCAGGATGCGGATCAGCATCGTCAGAATACCCACGCCTACGCCGAAGATAAGCCGCCCCTTCGCTGAAAGCGGGCAGGTGACCGGATCAGTGGCGATGATGAAGGCCCCGAACAACATCGCCCCCCCCAGAATGTGGATGCCGGGATTGGGCACCGCGGCGGGGCTCACCAGCCAGGCAGGCAGGGCGAAGGCTAGGGCACCGAGCACAACGCCCACCGGGATGTGCCATGTGATTGTCCTGCGCAGAAGCATCCACCCGCCGCCGAGCAGGATGGCGATAGCAGAGGTCTCTCCGAGGGACCCACCTACACTCCCGAGACACATCCGCGGCATCAGTGCGACGAGGGTCTTGAGTTTCTCGGGGTCGTCCCCGCCGGATTTGAGGACCTGCTTGACCAGCCCCATCGGTGTGGCTTGGGTGATGGCTTCCAATCCGTGTGCCACACCGTACTCAATAGCCTCGGGACTGCCGATGACTTGCGTAGTTCCGGGTACGGTCCAGGTGGTCATCATTGTGCCGAAGCAGGCAGTCAGGAATGCGCGGCCAACCATAGCGGGATTGAAGATATTGGCCCCCAGTCCTCCAAAGACCATCTTGCCGATGCCGGTCGATACAGCGCCTCCCATAAATGCGAAGTAGAACGGAAAGTTGGGAGGTAGGCAGAAGGCCAGGATGATGCCAGTAACTACCGCGCTCAGATCTCCCAGACTATTGCTCCGGTGCATGAGACGATTGGCAAGCACCTCTGCAAAGGCGGCCCCCGCCACGCAGGAGACCACCAACACGACTGCATACATCTTGAAGAACCAGAGAGCAACAAGCGTCGCCGGCGCCAGGGCGATCAGCACATCGAGCATTACGCGTGGGGTTGTTAGATCTCCACCGACGTGAGGAGAGCTCTCAACCATAAAGAGCCGGGTTCCTCTCTTCTCCTCTGCAGCCATGGAATCGGGCCTCCTTGACCTGCGGACCTTGCAGTTCCCGCTCTTCGTTCGCTTGGCGGATCCTCAGGGCCTGTGCTCTGCGTGATTCTCGTTCTTCCGCGCGATCGCTCGGGTCTGTGCCTTGCCTGTTCCTACTTCTTTCGCGCGATCTTCTGGGCCTGAGCCTTGCCCGATCGGATGTATTGGACCAGTGGGATATTGCTCGGGCAGACGTAGCTGCATGAACCGCATTCCACGCAAGCCAGCACGTTCAACCGTAGAGCCTCCTCGGCTCTGCGGCGCTGTCCCAGTCGGGCCAGGAGCGACGGCATGAGCCCCAGGGGACAAGCATCGACACACCTGCCGCAGCGGATACAGGCGAACTCCTTCCGGGGCCGCGTCTCAGAGTGCGTTAGCACGGTAATGCCACTCATCCCTTTCAGGACGGGCAGATTCAGCTCCGGCGCCGTGGGCCCCATCATCGGCCCGCCCAGGATCGCCATAGATGCACCGTGGGTCGTTCCTCCGCACTTATCGACCAGGAACTGCAAGGGGGTCCCGATCTGGACGAGCAGATTGCCCGGGTTCTTGATACCTAATCCCGTAAGGGTCATGACCCGCTCCATGAGCGGCCGGCTGTGCGCGACTGCTAGAGCGATTGCCGCTGCGGTGCCAACATTAAAGATTGCGATGCCCACATCCGGCGGGAATCCTCCGACCGGCACAGCGCGTCCCGTGATGGCGGGGATCAGATTGCGCTCGCCACCCTGCGGATACTTGGTGCGCAGCGTGCAGATCTCGATGCGGTCGGTGACGTTGGCCTCCTGCAAAGCCTTCTTCATCGAGGCGATTGCATCGGGCTTGTTGTCCTCGATTCCGATCGCGCCGCGAGGAGCGCCGGTTGCCTTCATGGCAAGCCGCAGGCCCGCGATTATCCGCCCCGGCGTCTCCAGCATGCTGCGGTGATCGGCAGTTAGAAACGGCTCGCACTCAGTCCCGTTCAGGATCACGATGTCAGTCGGCTTCTGCTCATTTGGCGTCAGTTTGATGAAGGTGGGGAAGGCCGCTCCCCCAAGTCCGACAATGCCGGCATCCTTCACTGCCCGGACGATTTGCTCAGGTGTATAAGGAGACAGATCGATATTGGCCTCGACCCCTTGGGAAGCCTCCGCCCGGATGATCTCCTCTGTCTTCTCGACATCGGTCTGGATCACGATGGAGAGGACCATCCGCCCACTCTGGTGGGGAAGAGGCAGCACATCCTTCACGGTTCCTGAGACGGGGGAGTGAATGGGGGCAGAAACAAACCCGCTTGCCTCAGCGACCAGTTGAGCGCGTGAGACCACATCCTTCTTCGCAACGACCGGAGTCGCCGGCGCTCCCACATGCATCGCTGTTGGGAGGAAGATCTCGGGCGGAAGTGGTGCGCGCTCAATGGGCTTGTGCTCTGTGATCTCCTTGTGCTCGGGGGGGTGAACCCCGCCCTTGAAGGTCAGCCGACGCTTTTCCAGGCGGTCCGGGATAGGTTTCACGACGGCCATGTATATCTCTCTCCTCGGTCAGACGGTGTGCTGACGGAAACATCTCAATGGAGTTCTGTCATTCAACTGGAGCTTCATCATTCCAGGTGCCGGATGCTCCATCGGAAGAAACAAGCATCGCCCAGACGCCTGGCCGGAGTCAAGGAAGTTGCCTTCGGAGCACGATCTCTGAGCCGGGGAGCGCGAACTTCACTAGGTCGCCTGATCGGCAACCCCAGTTCGGCACATTGTTGCCACACCCCCCCCCCTATTGACGCGAGCGGTACATTGTTGCCACATCCCCCCTATTGACGCGAGTGGTTCAGGGGTTCAATCCGCGGGTATCCTGCAGTCTTGTACATCTCTGGCTGCTCCGCGCTGCCCGACAGGATCAACGCCTCTACTCCATCGAGCGAATCGGCGTGTGCCATTCCAGCATCTACACCGAGGACTGTGATAGCCGTAGCCAGCGCATCGGCCGTTACCGCATCATCGGCGATGACCGTAACACTGACGGGGAGCTCGACAGGCCATCCCGTGCGCGGGTCAATGATGTGAGAGAACCGCTTTCCGCCGATCGTCACGTGGCGACGATAGTGGCCCGAAGTGGCGACGGCCCCCTCTTGAATCCGCATCTTGCCGAGTAGTTCTTCCCCAAAGGGGCTCTGCAGGCCCAGCGGCCAGGGTTGTCTGTCCTCGCTGGGAACGGAATCTGTGCGCAGGAGACCAGAGGGCAGGACGGATGAAATACTGCTGGGAACGGAATCTGTGCGTAGGAGACCAGAGGGCAGGATGGATGAAATACTGCCGGTCTTCTGGTTGCCTCCACGCTGCTTCCCCGGTTTTGCTCGTTGGGCGTTGACCGGGATAAAAGCTTCCTTACCGATCAAACCGGAGGGAATCATCCCGAAACACCGCAGATCGCCCCCTACCTCCACGATGCCCTCTGAGACACCTGCGCGGCGGATCGCATCCACGGCCCGGTCGATTGCGAAGCCCTTGGCGATGGCGCCGAGGTCGATGCTCATTCCCTTGGCCCGTAGCCGGATCGTGCGCCGGTCAGGGTCCAGGCTCACCTTTTCGAATCCGACAAGGTGCCTGCTTTCCTCGATCTCGCCACGATCAGGCACTCTTCCCTCAGCAGCACACCGTTTCCATAGCTTGATCAGGGGTCTCACGGTGACATCGAATGCCCCTCCGCTCAGCCGGGAATGCTCGCGGGCATATTGGAGGACAAGGAAGGTGGTTTCACCCACAGTCACTGGTCGCTCGTGTGCATGTTCATTGACGGCGTATATCTCGCTTTCCTCGGATCGGGGATTCATCCGGGTGCTCACATCCTGGAGAGCCGCGAAGGCCTTCTCCGCGGCAGATAGCGCCGTCTCCTCGCTATTTGCAATCAGGGTGACAGTGGCAAAGGTGCCCATCAATTCGCGCGTCTCGACGAACTTGGCCACTGCCTGTTCCTTCTCGGAGGGCGAGCAGTGCGCAAGAGCGATCAGCAGTAGCACGCTCACTGGCAGTACGCACAACCGGGAAGGGTAGTAACGGCGCGCAATAGCCGGTCGCAGTGCAAGCAGCAAGGCGCGGGGAGATCGATTCCTGCTCTCGGTGTCCTGACATGGTGGTGACACAGAGTGAACAGCCTTTGAACTTTTAATGGAACGGCTTCTCATGCCTGCCTCCCTCCGCGCGATCTAGCCATCCGCCAAGCGTCTGGTCAAGTTCCGGTTCTCTTTCCCGGGGCATTCCCGACGCCATCACCTCAAGGGCAGCACAGCGGAAGTTTGGGATGTGGTCGTTGCAGCCGGGCCGGCTTGAGCGCTACTGTGTAGCCCTGGAGGAAGCTCTCTGCAGGGAGGTCGATCTTGGCGCACGAAGCTCAGGTAGCCCGCTATATTTCCCGCAAGAAGAATATCCTCATTGCGCGGGCTGATTTCTTCCCCGTTTTTGGGGACTACCAGAGGCACTCGCGCAGGTGGCTAGAGGAACCGGATGGGCTTGCGTTCGTGATGATGAAGCAG
>JAGMDA010000288.1 GCA_023128935.1 Candidatus Eiseniibacteriota bacterium
CCTCGACATCCAGCACCAGAAGAAACGGATCCACGGCTTCGAGGTTAAGCGCACCACGCTCTCGAATGCCAACAACAGCCGTCGGCGTCTGCGCGTGTTGCGGGCCGTCTTTGCGAACCTGGTTGCCTCCTCCACTGAACTCCTCCGTGGGTGGCGGCGTTGCCGGAAGATTGCAGCCCTTGATTCCACCCTGCTCTCCTGTGTGCCTTCATCCATATGGGCCGCGTACCGCAAGAACGTCAAGGCCTGCAAGGGACACTTGCTCTTCGACCTGGAGCGCTCGATCCCCAAGAAGTTGGTCCTCACATCCGGCAAGGTCCACGACTACCAAGTCTTCACGCGATTCCTCGAGGCTGGATGGACCTATATCGTCGACCGGGCCTACAACGCCTACGGCCTCTTTGATGAAATGACCGGCCGCGGTATCTACTTCGTCTGTCGTCTCAAGGTCGGCAGCGTCTACCGCACAATCGCCAAACACCGTGTCAGTCGGGCAGATCGCAAGCGCGGCGTCATTCATGACAAGACGGTTCTCCTGGGAGACGGCCGGACCCAGATGAAAACCGAAGTGCGCTGGGTACGCTTCCGTGCCGAGGATGGCAACGTTTACGATTACATCACGAACCGTTTCAAACTCTCACCGCTGACGATCGCTCAGCTGTACGAGGCCCGCTGGGCGATCGAGAAGTTCTTCAAGTGGCTGAAGCGGACGCTCAGGATGGAACGTAGTCTCGGACGCAGCGAGGTGGGCTACGAGATCCACGTCCTCATGACGCTGATTGTCGATCTTCTGTTGAAGATCCTCGCTGGCATCCCACCGCGAGCAGATCATATCTCGGTTCGGGTCCTGTGCATCATCAGCGGACACCTCTTTGACCGGGTCAGCAAGACGTTCAAGCAAACACTTACACAGGCGAAGGCGTCCTCGTCATGCTGAAAACACTGGACATCACTGAACCAAAGTGGATCATCTTGGGACCAAGGCAAAGGTCTCGCTCTTGATCAGAATGGCAACACCTATGTGACCGGCTTCAGCGACGGCGACTACGCTCACTTCGTGCAAGGAAAGGGCACCATCTCGATCAAGGGTCAGACCATGCCGGTGACATATCCTCGCCGGACACACAATCCCGTCCTACGCCGCATACTATGGGATCAGTTGCCACAGGTTGTCCCTGATCTTACGGGGGCCAAGCTTCTGCTGACATTCAGGTGATTATGCCCTAGATTCATATATTGGTGAAAGGTTTTTCTTTGTCGGCTTTTTCTTGCTCATTGAATTCCCCTCAGGCGGTTCGTGACTGCGTCGCGGACTCTCCGAGCCACTTCCACGGCATCACGCGCTTCCTCCAGACCCGGCTCTGGTTGATCGCCCGGGTAGCGGATGTCCACGCCGTACGGGGTGAGCACGGCGGCGTCCCTTAGACTCGACGCCGTTTCGGCGTCTGGCTGTATTACCAAGTCGAGGAGTTGCTCGATGGCATGCGTCTTTGGGAATTCAATCTGGTACCAGGTGAGAAGCGCCTTGAGATACTTTTCCGCGGCCTGCTGTGCGTGGAAGCAAGCCGGATACAGGAAGGGAGGCTCCGAAGCGAGTAATACATCGCCGGCGTTCATGTCCTGCTCGGCCTTGGCAAGCCATTGATGTACGATCTCCTTCTTGACCTCTTCAGGCGGCCTCATAGATTACCTTCCCGTACTTGTTGGCTGGATAGGCGATGCCGCCGATGACGCCTTTGCTTTCCTCGAACCAGCTGGTCGAAATCACGATGACATCGAACGGGTAGCCAAGCCCGCGGAGCATCTCTCTGAGCCGTACGCTTTCCTTGCGCCGGTCACCCGGGTCCGGCTCGACGATCAGCAGATCAATGTCGCTGTCGCGGGTCATCTGCCCCGTGGCAGCCGAACCGAAAAGGATGATTTTGTCCGGGGCGGCTGCGGCGAGAATCCGACGGACGATCTCTTCCACTAAAGATTCGTCAATTCCCATGGCCGCCTCCTTGACCGGTTATGAAAACCGCAACTTGGCCGCCCTCATGCAACCGGGTTGTTAGACAAGCCGACTCGAAAAACGGAAAACGGGAGGATCCGGAAAAGATATTTCCGGACACCGGACGCAACCGTCAGGGTTGCATCCGGACCCCGAAAACCTTTTCTCTGAACGTAGAATCCATCCTCATGTCCGCCTTGCCGTAACCCTCTAACAAATCAGGGGAAACGGGCAATACTCGCCTCCTGTTTCCCCTGGCTCTATTGCTAACCTACGAGCCTCGGGAGGTTCGCGGTTTATTATATGGCTCCCCCGCGAGGACTCGAACCTCGAACCTAGCGGTTAACAGCCGCTCGCTCTACCAATGGAGCTATCGGGGAACAATTAGTCCCAAAACTCAAGCTTTTTCCAACGACTCAACTT
>JAGMDA010000289.1 GCA_023128935.1 Candidatus Eiseniibacteriota bacterium
GCAGTATCCTGGATGTCTCCGGCCAGAGATCAAAGTCTTCCGTGCAGAAGCCGGTGGTGGTCATGATCGAAGTGCCCTGGAAGAAGGCCGCCCGCAGCGATTCGGTAAAGGATTCATAAGTGTTGCCCCAGACATTGAACGTCAGAATCAGGCAGGCCGTGAGCCAGAAGAAGAGGTAGAAACGGAATTCCGAATTCCGGAAGTACTCGAAGGGTTTGCCACTGAGGAGCTTCAGGTGCAGGGCAAAGTTTGTTCCGGCAATGAACATGAAGATGACAATCACGATATCGATGTAGGTGCTGTCATATGCGCCGACGCTGGCAGTTCTCGTGGAAAACCCTCCTGTGGCCATTGTTGCGCAGGTATGACACCATGAGTCGAACCAGGACATCCCTCCGAATCTAAGCAGTATCGTTTCGATTAAGCAGAACAGGAGATAGGCACCCCACAGAAGCTTGGCAGTGGCCGCGATACGCGGGGTGAGCCGGTCCTTGGAAGGCCCGGGAACCTCCGCGCGGTAGATCTGCATTCCTCCGACCTTAAGGAACGACAGCATTGCCACGCACAGAACCAAGACGCCCATCCCTCCGAAGAAGTGTGTCATAGCCCTCCAGAAGAGTATTCCCCTGGGGATTGATTCCATCCCCGATAGCACGGAGGCCCCTGTTGTTGTGAACCCCGACATGGCCTCGAAGATCGCGGGAACCGGTTCACTGATGACACCTGAAAATATGTAGGGCAGGGCACCGAAAATAGACACCGCCAGCCAACCAAACGTGGCGATGCCGAAACCGTCGCGCCGGGAAAGCTCTATATCACCGTGCGTGAACAGCCAGATGATTCCCGCAGCCGCAACCGTAATCCCGCAGCTGATCCCGAGTCCGTTTCTCGCGGATATTGGGTCATCTGCACCGAAGGAGATAGCCAAACTCAGCGCCATCGCTACGCCAATGACGCCAAGCAGATAAGAGATAAGGAGAGATATGGCTCGTATGTTCACAGCCATCCTTTTACTTGAAGACCGAGTCAAGCTTGCTCGCAGTCTCCGGCAGGCAGTAAACGGCTAGCCGGTCGTTTTCCTGTAGAATGAAGTCACCGGTCGGAACGAACGCCTGCTTGCCTCGTTGGACGGCCGCGATGATCATCCCCTTGGGAAGTTTTGTTCTGCTGAGGCGTATGCCGGCCCATTTGCTGCCGGGTTTAATCGCGACTTCCTGCAGCTCTCCGGAGATGCAGCGAAAAAGTCCGACGTCTATGACGTTTTCGCCGCGGACGAACCGGAGTATTGCTCTGACCAGCGAGAGGTGGGGGCAGATGACGCTGTCGAGAAGCCTGAGGTTGCCCATAATGGGGACGTATTCCGGGTTGTCTATACGGGCGACGGTAAACCCGACCCCGAGCTGTGTGGCTTGTAAGCAGCTCACAATGTTCATTTTCTCGTCCCCGGTGACGGCGGCAAATGCGGTCTCGGCGTCCGTTCCAAGCTCTTTCAACGTCGCAGCTTTGGTAGCATCAGCGTTGATCACCAGGCATCGGTCGAGCTGCTCCGATGCGTATTCCGCCCGGTCACGGTCGCTCTCGATCAGGACAGTCTCTATGGATGTCTCTTCGAGGAGTTCGGCGAGTGACAGTCCCAGATCACCGCTACCGACGATGACCACTTTCTGGAGATTCCGTGTCCGCCCGCCTAGGATCCAGTCGACGAAAGAGGCCGTTTCCTCCGGGGCGAGAACCACATACACGTCGTCGCCTTCCCGGCAATGTGACTCCCCACTGGGAATTTCCAGTTTACCATCATGGACGAGGCCGATAAAGCGAACCTTGAGAAACCATTCCTCTTCCTTGAATTCTTTAAGCGGCTTGTCGAGCAAGGGACTGGCGGATCGCAGTCTGATCCCGACGGCAGCAACCTTGCCTCCGAGCAGATCCGTTACCTCGATCGTTCCTGGAAGGCGGAAGACGTTGAAGATTTCCTGTGCGCACTGTTCATTGTGGCTCACGGCGTGGTCTACGCCGAGTTTTTCCAGGTCGGCAAGCGGAGAGTTGATGTAGCTCATCTCCGAGATGCGGGCGATGGTATGAGCTATGCCTGCGCGGCGGGCGAAATAGCAAGCCAGGAGATTGACCTCGTCTTGGGATGTGACAGCCACAACGAGATCGGCCTTCGCGACCTCAGCATTCGCAAGGGTATCAGGTGTAGAGCCGTTCCCTTGAATGGTTAGGACATCCAACTCTGTCTCGATATTGGTGAGGGCTCTGGCGTCGTTGTCTATCACAATGACATCGTGCCCTATGCTGCAGAGCTTATCCGCCAAGTTCCTTCCCGTGATACCGGCACCTATGATAACTATTCTCATATCTCCTCTTTCTCATATCGCACTTGGGGCTCCAGGGCTGAACCTGATTCCCCCCTGATTGATTCTTTTGATCGTAAGTTAACCAATTCGTTTTGTCTGCGCAACCTGAAATGCTTCCGGATAGGCGGAGGCCGGGTCTCGAATAGAGAATAAGCCACGATCAAAGCTGAAGTTGCCAAGAGACTCGGAAGCAAGTCCCGAAATCTCGACGTCTCGTCAACATAGATATCCGAAGGCGCATAGGTTTCGTCCCAAGGGAACTTGGCTTCTTGCTTCTGTGCGAACTCATTTGTCCTTCTTAATTCATCCTTGAGAAACTTATCAACCGTCGAAATATAGTCACGGAGTATCTCTAATACCTTTTTCGGGTGATAATTCAGAAACGAACCACTTTTGCCAAACTTTCTCAGCTCCG
>JAGMDA010000029.1 GCA_023128935.1 Candidatus Eiseniibacteriota bacterium
ATCAAAGCCATGTTCCGGCGGTAGGGTCAAGGGGCACTTGGGCAACATTGCGAATATTGTCTGGAAGGCAGCGTTCTCCAGACGGCGGATCTGATAAAAATATCCTGGGCATCAAAGCCTGGGGATAGAAGTGCAGGTCAATCTCAGAGCAGCTGCCCGGCCCAGAGCTCGGTGCAGAACTCGCTCCATGACATGATTTCGATGCCGTCCTCGGTCTGGCGGCGGCGCTTGACGCGCGAGACGACGAGCGCACGCCGCGGCCGGAATTCCTCGCGCAGGGCGCGCATGCCCTTCAAGTCGGTGCTGCGGATATCTTTGGTTGACTTGAATTCAATCGCAAGTTCCATGTCACCGACGATGAGATCAACTTCGAAACCTGAACTCGTTCGCCAGAAGCTCAACGGAAGATCGTGTTTTCGGTACGCGCGGAATGCGCGCACTTCATTCAGCAGGAAATGCTCGAACGCGCGGCCGAAGGCATCGGTGCCCTCGTCGATCGAGCGCACCTCTGGATGAAGGTGGTTCGCGACACCTACGTCGAATATGTAGAACTTCGCCGTCTCGACAAGGCGGCGCTTCTTCCTGCGTCGCCATGGTTCGAGTGTGAAACCAAGCAGCGTGTCGTCGAGGATCTGGTAGTAGCTGCGTACCGTACTCGCTGACACTCCGGTGTCGCGGGCGACGTTGGCGAAGTTGATCTGCTGACCGTGCCCGATGCCGGCACTCTCCAAGAAGCGCGTGAATGCTGGGATGTTCCGCGTCGCCAACTCGTCGATGATCTCTTCCTTGATGTAGTTGTTCACATAGGCCCGCAGCAGCGGCCGCGGATCTTCAACAAGATAGTGTGCGGGGAGGGCGCCGTGACGCAGCACGCGCAAGAGATCGATGTTTCCCACCTCGTGACTCGTCAGCGGCAGCAGATGATGATCGATTGCCCTACCGCCAAGAAGGTTGTGAGACTTGCGCCGCAGTTTGCGAGCGCTTGATCCGCAGAGCACGAAGCGCGTCGGGGTGTTCTCGAGCAGCCAATGGACTTCCTCCAGGAGTGCGGGTACTTTTTGAACCTCATCGATTACCACGACCTTGGGGCGCTGCGCGAGGATCTCCTCGCGCAATAGCTTGGGCCTCACGCTCAGCTCGGCGCTGAGACTCGTATCGAGCAAGTCATAGAAGCGTGCACCCGCATATCGAGCCCGAAGATAGGTGGTCTTGCCGGCCTGGCGAGCACCCCAGAGAAACGAGGCGGCGGATCCTGTTGCCGGGTTGGGAATCCAGGATAGGTCCAGGCTGCGCTTGAACGGAACGAATCGCTGACTCATGCGTGGAATTTCATGTAAATCCGCAACATAGTCAACGATATTCTTAGCGAGCCTGCGAGGGTATCCTTGAGCCTGTCTTTCGCGGATGTTCTAACGACTTGTAAATGACGAAGTTAGGATATCTCCCCTTTTCGAGCTCGTGCCTCCAAATGCTGTATGAGGTAATTACCCTTACCCGATCCTATCCATTTCACGAGACGTACATTCACGAGACGTACATCGTGTCTGCCATTAACTTCATCCTACAGTCCTGGCAAATGCTCGTTCTCATCTGCCGTATGGATCAACCTGCAGCAACAAGAGATCATCAAGGTACTCAAGCACCGACATCGGCGCAAAAGGGTCGGGCGGCCTACTGTTTCCCAAGCCGTCGTCGCATTCGTACTCCGCATGGCCCGTGAGAATCCCGCCTAATGTGAAGCTCCACATTTACCGACGTGGGGCGGTGTGAACGGCGCGCACGGGAAGCCTTCGTGCAAGGAGAAGTTCCCGTTCTCAGGATCGCAGAAGAGCGGATCTTCGCAGATGTTGCCATTGATGCCATACTGACCCGTTATCCTACCGACATAATCCCCTCCGGCGATGTTTAGGGGGCGCGCCTTCTGCTACCAGCTCTGCAGCATGTATGCGGGCTACGAACTGTGCGCCGCCGGCCGACCCATGCTAAGATACAATAGAATGTAGATCGGGCGGCAATCCCATCCATTGCCGCCTATCTCGGCATAGACCCCACATCGGGAGGGTAGCGTCATGAGACCGCTCCTTGTTCTTGCCGCCTTGGTCCTTCTGTCTTCACCTCAGTTGGCTTTCGGCCTCGACACCGCAACGCGCTTGGTCGGTCCAGTGAGAAGTTGGGATGCTGCCGATCTAGAGCGTTTCAATTCCGAGTGGGTCCAGGTCAAGTTCGTCGAGGGCTCCGACGTCCGGCTGGTGAATGGTCGTTTCACGGACGACTCGGGACGCGACCTCTCGCCGGTAAATACAATGATTGGGCGTTCGCACGTCGCCCAAATCCGGACCACGTTCGATATAGATCGCGCGACCCTGCGCGCCTGGAAGGCCATCGGCGAGGCGCGCAGCGGTGCAATCGGCCCCGATCTCTCGCTCTGGTTTAACATCCGGGTCGCTGGCGGCCGGCCTGAGGTGGCGCGACTGATCAATGAGCTCAATAGCTCGCCGGCCGTAGAGATTGCCCATCCGATTCCAATCGTGGAGCCAGCGGCTCTGCCGTCGGGCGATAAGCGGATAGAGCCTGCGGCTGGCGGCCGCGTGGACCGCACCCCCGATTTCACCGACTTGCAGGACTACTTGTACGATCCTCCCATCGGTCTGGACGCTCCCGCAGCCTGGGCCATCCCCGGCGGCCGGGGTGAGCTGATGAAGTTCATCGATGTCGAGCTCTGCTGGACAGAGGACCACGAGGATTTTGCCTTCGACCATTTCTTCTACGAAGGAGGGTTCACCCAGAATCCGGGCTACGAGACCCATGGTACCGCCGTACTGGGCGAGGTGATCGGCCAGCACAACGGCTACGGCATCAACGGCTTCGCCCCCGCGGCGCAATACGGTGTGGTCGCCATCGACCTCGACCTCTATCCCGACGTTGCTGACTACTTCCAGGAAGCGCTCGACCACCTCGACGCCGGCGATGTCTGGCTAATCGAGCTGCAAATGTATCCGCCGAACCAAACCGCAACTCCGATGGAGTGGCTTCAGGTCAACTACGACGTCATCTGGACCAGCTCGTGGAGCCGGCTGGTTGTCTGCGTCGAGGCGGGTGCTAATGGTTCACAGGATCTGGACGACCCCATCTGGGGGGGAATCTTCGACCGCAACCAGCGTGATTCTGGGGCCATCATGGTCGCGGCGGGCACGCCGACCGGACGGGTTGCTGAGTCGTTCACCAACTATGGCTCGCGGATGGATGTCCATGCCTGGGGTTCGCAGATCGTTACCACAGCCTACGGCGATCTCTACGACGGCGGCACGCTGCAGACCCGTTACACCGAGCAGTTCGGTGGCACGTCGGGGGCCTCGCCGATGATTGTCGGATCTGGCCTCTGTCTGCAGGGCATCGCCAAAGGCCACCTGGGTTACGCGCTCATGCCGGAACTGCTACGTTCCATCCTCCATGACACCGGGATCCCCCACCTCGATCCAATCAGGGAGATCGGCCCCCGCCCGGACCTGGCCGCGGCGGCGCAGGAGGTTCTGATGATGTCCCCCTCGGCCTACCTGACAATCGAATCCCTGGAGGTGGACGACGACAACTCTGGGCAGTCACAGGGCAATGACAACGGGATTCCTGAGTTCAGCGAAACGATCGAGCTAACAATCACACTGAAGAATCTGGGCCAGCTAGATGGCCTGGACGTCCAGGGTCAGCTCCTGAGCAACGATGAATTCGTCACCGTGATGGTCTCCGGAGCCTCATTCGGTACACTTGCGGCGGGCGGAGGAACCGGGAGCAACGCAGTCCCCTTCGTCTTTAGCATCAGCTCCACAGTGCCGGACCAGCACCAG
>JAGMDA010000290.1 GCA_023128935.1 Candidatus Eiseniibacteriota bacterium
CTGAGATCAAGAGCCTCGATCCGGATTTCACGTTTACGTTACCGAGCGAGAACGAGCCCAAGCGCGCAGTATAGTTGAGTCAGTCCCGGTCCCCCCTTCCCGGCATGCGCCCGCGTGCGTGCCGGACCGGGTTGAAGAGGTTTCCGTCCGTCCCCTCCCGCAAGCCCCCGCCCTCGGCCGCACCCTCGCGGGTGACGCGCCGGGGGCGGGCGCTTGGTACTTTATTCCACCCTGTAGTTGGGCGCCTCGTGCGTGATGGTCACATCATGGGGGTGGCTTTCGCGCAATGCCGCCGGGGTGATCCTGACGAAGCTGGTCTCAGTACGGAGTGCCTTGAGCGTACGCACACCACAGTAGCCCATACCAGCCCTCAGTCCCCCGATGAGCTGGTAGACCACCACGCCAACTCCCCCCCTGTAGGGCACGCGCCCCTCAATACCCTCTGCCACGAGTTTCCTCGTGTCCATCACGCCTTCCTGGAAGTAGCGATCGCGGCTGCCGCGCTGCATGGCGCCAATCGAGCCCATCCCACGGTAGGTCTTGAAGGTGCGTCCCTGGAAGAAAACGGTCTCGCCGGGGCTCTCCTCGGTGCCCGCCAGGAGGCTGCCCACCATCACGGCGTGGGCACCTGCGGCAAGGGCCTTGGTGATGTCGCCAGAGTGCTTGATCCCGCCGTCAGCAATGGTGTGAACCCCCAGGCGGTTGGCTTCCTCGGCGCACTCCAGGATGGCCGTGATCTGGGGGACGCCGACGCCTGCAACGACACGGGTCGTACAGATCGCACCTGGTCCCATGCCGATTTTCACCGCGGCTGCGCCTGCTTTGACGAGATCCCGCACACCTTCCCGCGTGGCCACGTTGCCGGCTAAAACCGGCAGGCCGGGAAGTCGCTTGTGCACGGCCTTCAAGGTGTTGATCACATTTGCCGTGTGACCATGGGCGCTATCAATCGCGAGCACATCGACACCCTTGTTGGCCAGCGCCGCTGCACGATCCACGGCTTCAGCGCCAACCCCTATGGCGGCGCCGACTAGGAGCCTGCCCAGTTCATCCTTGGCCGCCTGCGGATAGGCGATGCGTTTCATGATGTCCTTTACGGTGATCAAGCCACACAATCGGAAGTTTTCATCGACTACGGGCAGCTTCTCGATGCGATGCTCGTGCAGGATCCGCTTGGCCTCCTCGAGGCTGGTTCCCACAGGCACAGTCACTAGTTTCTCCCGGGTCATCACCTCCCGGATTAGAACGCTGTAGTCTTCGATGAAACGAAGATCCCGGTTGGTAAGAATCCCAACCAGCTGCTCGCCTTCGGTGATCGGCACGCCAGAGACCCGATACTGCTCCATGATCTCCAGCGCCCGGCCCACTGGCAGGTCAGGCGGAAGGGTCACCGGATCGGTGATCATGCCGCTCTCGGAGCGCTTGACCTTGTCGACCTCGCTGGATTGCTCCTCGATCGTCAGGTTGCGGTGGATGATCCCAAGGCCGCCTTCGCGGGCCATAGCGATAGCCATGCGAGACTCAGTGACCGTGTCCATGGCGGCACTCAGGAGGGGGATGTTCAATTGGATGCCTTGGCAGAGTTCCACGGATGTGTTCACCTCCGGCGGAAGCACGTCGGATTGACGGGGAAGAAGCAGAACATCGTCGAAGGTAAGCCCCTCTTTCTCGATCCGGCTGTGCATCCGAAACTCCTCCCTCTTTAGCATCGTCTCGGATCCCACCGCGGCATCGTCTCAGATCCCACCGCGCTGCATATGATCTCCGCCCGGGTTACCGTCCCCCGCGAATGTCGACCAGCAGATACAGAAAAGGGCCGACGCAGTTCGCCGGCCCGAGTTCCCTCTCTGGAGGCCTCTTACTTCCCCTCGGCACTCCCAGAAACCAGGCCCGTGTAAGGAGAAAAGTAGTAGTTGATCCCAATCCTTATCTCGGCGAAGACATCGTCCCCACCCAAGCGATCCTTGAAATCGTCGCGATTCGCCGAATAGATGTAGTGGGCAGCCGCCAGGCCAGTGACCGTGACATGGTCGGTCATGTGGGTTTCGCCCCCCAGGCCCAGGTAGGCGCCAGGATCAGTGGCATGGTATTTCTCACAAGTCACTGCATCAACGAGGAAATTACCGCCGCGCCGCTGACCCCAGACATAGACTCCACCACCGAAACAGAGAGAGGTGGTGAAACCGGAGATTTCCCCAATCCGCCGCTCCGCGCCGACGGTCGTTGGAATCACCCAGAGGACAAGGTTGCCTGAATCGGGGTATCCGTTCCAGCCAAACCCGGTTTCCATGGAGAGCAGCCAGTTCATGTCTAACCGATAGCGGAACACGGCCTTTCCGAGCAGACGAAGCTCGGCCGTGCCCCCTGCTCCATATTCATCCCCACGGTATTCCCTGGCATCGGAATCAGCGAGCCACTGCATCGCACCCAGGCTGATCCCGAAGCTGCCCATGCTGCATAGCTCGGAGTGAACCCCAGCCTGGCACCAGGAGGGAAGCAGCGCGATGAGGATGCCCAAGACGAGCAAACTCAATGCCTTCATGCGTCGCCCTCTCTCTCGCAATCTGCCGATATGCTCCGAGCCTCAGCTGCTCAGGTGCGTGACCCTCTACCGGCGGAACCCAGAGCAGGAAAATGCCCTACCGGATAGCAAGTCTGAGGAATATATGCATCTGCCCCGCTTGTGTCAAGAAGCGCCAGCGGGAATCCTGTGGGTCAATTGCGGAATCGCTGAGCGGGAATCACAGAAGAGTTGGTGTCACCCGGCGGGAATCCGCGGATGCATCTCTACTCCCCCAAACGCCGGGTGACAGAACTAGCTGGCCCAGAAGCAGTTCCATGAGGTGCTCGGGGCCTAGTGCCCCGATCCATAAATACGGTGGCATTCGGCCGCCGCTGCATCCCGCCCGGCTGCGTTGCTCCTCCTCCGTGATGGAGCAACATCGCGTCGTCGTCGCGCCTTGCCGGGCGGGCGCATCGGCGCCCTCGGTGCGTCACCATATTTATGGACCGGGGCACTTAGTGGCGGAATCGCCGAGTTGGAGTGATCGCCCTGGGAATAGTCAGAAATCCTGGTCCGTTGGAGAGCCCGCATGCACGCTCGGGAGGAACCCGATTCAGAGCCTGGCTGAAAAACCTATTGCCCTCCGGGGCAAGCGTTGGCTACCTTAATTGCTCGCCGATCGGGCGGTGCATAGGCAACCCGGCCGCTGGTTGGCGCATTAGCCTAGTTGGTTGATGGATTA
>JAGMDA010000291.1 GCA_023128935.1 Candidatus Eiseniibacteriota bacterium
CTGAGGCTGGCTTATATTGTCGATCTGGGAAGAAAGAAGCTTCCCATATTAAGAGATCCGGACATGGTTAAGGACATACACTTCATGATAATTGAAAGCACCTATGGCAACCGTCTGCATGAGGATATATCAGGAACTGAAAAGAAATTAGCCCGGGTGGTAAATGAAACCATCCAAGCCGGAGGCAAAATCATCATTCCTGCTTTCTCTCTGGGACGCACCCAGGAGGTGATCTATTGTCTGAACAAATTGCAGAACCAAAAGAAAATTCCTGCCATCAAGATTTTTGTGGATAGCCCGCTTGCCGTGAACGTGACCGACATTTTTAAACTCCATCCAGAGTGCTTCGACAAAGAGACCAACCGAATGATAGCTTTAGATGAGAATCCTTTTGGATGGGAAAACATCACCTACATAAGGGATGTGGAAAAGTCAAAGAATTTGAACAAGCTGGACGAACCTTGCATCATAATTTCCGCCTCCGGGATGTGTGAAGCCGGCAGAATTCTGCACCATTTGAAAAACAACATCGAAGATTCTAAAAATACCATATTGGTGGTCGGGTTTATGGCAAAACATACCTTAGGACGTAGGATTGTCCAGCGACAAGAGAAGGTAAGAGTATTTGGAGACTGGTACCGGTTAAAGGCAAGAGTGGAGGTCTTCGACGAATTCTCCGCTCATGCAGACAGAGACGAACTTTTAGAATATGTGAACAATACCAAAGACTCTTTAAAAGGTGTCTTTGTGGTACACGGAGAAGAAAAGCAATCCGAGGCTTTGGCTGACGGAATCAAAGATTTAGGAATCCAAAATGTGCTGGTTCCCGATTTAGGAGAGGAAGTAACGGTTTGATCTACACTTCCCAGGACAGCAGGACATCAGCGACGGTAGCCGCAGGCTTCAGCCTGCGCACGCTGAGTGTTGGTTCTCCATCGACTCCTTATGAAACAACCAAACGACCATCTTGCTTTTTTCGAATATAGATTGCATCCCGATTTGCCGATGTTTAACTTGACAAAAGTTTGTATTTTTGTTATAGATTAATAGAAAATGGCGGCGTAGCTCAGTTGGTTAGAGCAGAGGAATCATAATCCTCGTGTCCGGGGTTCGAATCCCTGCGCCGCCAAGTCCGCGCAACATTCCGGCCCAGGCAATTATAGACATGCCGTTCACATCGCCCTTCACCTCACCCGCCGTTCACCTCGCCGCCGCTCGTCGCCTATCGGATCCTGCCTCACGTGTGGTATTATCTCTATAGATATGCGCTCGGAGCATCACGAAGAGGAGAGGTACCCATGGCTAAGCACCGCCACCGGCTCACAGTCCTCGCCACCATAGCCCTGCTGGGCATCTTAGTTGCCCCCACGCAGGCTGGCGCAGGCAGTGGTGACACCAGTCGCGACGATGGGCTATTCATCAACGAGTTCCTCGCCTCGAATGCCACGGTTCTGGCGGACGAATTCGGCGAGTATGACGACTGGATTGAGATCGCCAACCTGGGCACAGAGGCCGTGGCGCTCACGGGCTGGGGCCTCTCTGATGACCTCGGGGACCCGCTCAAGTGGACCTTCCCGGACACCACCATTCAGGCAGGCGAGTTCTTCATCATCTGGGCCGACGACAACCCAGTGCAGGGCCCACTGCACACAACCTTCAAGCTGAGCGCCAGCGGCGAGCAGATCGGGCTTTTCCTGCCCGACACCACGCCGGTCGACACCCTCACCTACGGGCCGCAGACGACCGACATCTCGATGGGACGTTACCCGGATGGAGCGGATAACTGGATCTTCTTCACCTCTCCCACGCCGGGCGAGACGAACCTGCCAACCGCAGCCTGGGAGCAGATGTACATCAACGAGTTCCTCGCCACTAACCTCACCATCCTGATGGACGAGTTCGGTGAATACGACGACTGGATCGAGATTCTCAATCTGGGTGATGAGCCAGTCGTACTAACAAGCTGGGGCCTGACGGATGATCTGGACGACCCGATGCAGTGGGTCTTCCCCGACACCACGATTCAGCCCGGCGAGCACCTCATCGTCTGGGCAGACAACGATCCCGAACAGGGCCCGCTGCATGCGACTTTCAAGCTCAGCGACGATGGCGAGGATCTCGGTCTCTTCTTGCCCGACACAACACAGGTCAACGCGATCACCTTCGGGGAGCAGGCGGATGATATCTCCATGGGTCGCCTTCCCGATGGTGGTTCCTACTGGGTATTCTTCGAGGAGCCGACTCCGGGCGGCCCCAATGTGATCAACGATCCGCCGGTGGAAGATCTGTACATCAACGAATTCCTCGCTTCGAACGAAACCGTTCTGATGGACGAGTTCGGTGAATATGACGATTGGATCGAGATTGTGAACCTAAGCGAAGATCCGATCTCACTGGCCGGCTGGGGGCTGACCGACGATCTCGAGGATCCGCTTCAGTGGACCTTCCCGGACACCTCCATCGCGCCCGGGGCCCACATGATTGTCTGGGCCGACAATGATCCAGGACAGGGCCCGCTGCACGCGACCTTCAAGCTGGGTAGTAGTGGTGAGCAGATCGGCCTCTTCCAACCCGGACTGACGCCGGTCGACACATTGGTCTATGGGCAGCAAACGACAGACATCTCCATGGGGCGCCTTCCTGATGGCGGCGCTGATTGGTTCTACTTCCAGGAGCCCACGCCCGGCGCACCCAATGTCATGAATGAGCCGCCCATCGAGGATCTATTCATCAATGAGTTCCTGGCCTCGAACCAGACCATTCTAATGGACGAGTTCGGTGAGTATGATGATTGGATCGAGATTGTGAATCTAGGAGAGGATCCGATCTCACTGGCCGGCTGGTGGCTGACCGACGACCTGGCAATTCCACTACAGTGGATGTTCCCTGACACCACAATCCAAGCTGGTGAATACCTGCTCGTCTGGGCCGACAACGATCCGGAACAGGGCCCCCTGCACGCCACGTTCAAGCTGGGCGCCGGAGGCGAGCAGATCGGACTGTACCAGCCCGGCACCACGCTGGTCGATTCCCTCACCTACGCAGCGCAGACAACCGACATCTCCATGGGCCGCCTCCCGGATGGAGCCGATCACTGGGTCTTCTTCAATGTACCCACGCCCGGCGCGCCGAACGGGGATCCCTCAGCTGTACCCGAGGGGATCTCACGTGCAGTGGTGCGGCTCGATCCGTCGCCCTTCGCGGGCGAACAACTGAGGCTCCGCTGGACGCGGGCAGAGGCAGGCCGCGTCAGTGCACGGGTGTATGATCTGGAAGGACGGCAGGTCGCCTCACTCTGCAAGGATTTGCCAATCGAAGGCGGCGAGCTGGAGCTTCATTGGGACGGGCGGGACAATCATGGCCGCGCCGTCCCCGGCGGGATCTATCTCATCCGCCTTGCGGATGCCACGACATCTCGCGTGCTGAGGGTGCTTCGCGTGCGCTAGGCGCACCGGGCCCTCTGGCACGGCCAGAATGTATCAGCCCTGCGTGCACTGCGCGAGACCGTGCACGGGGGCTGCGTTGCAGAGGCCTGTGGCTATGCAGGCCGGTGCTACACGGAGGTTACGCTGCGAAGGCATTTGGCTATGCAGGCCTGTGCCATACAAGCATGAGGTATTGAGGGGCGGCGAAATGAGGTGGAAACTATGTTTAGCGTTGAGCGTCGGTTCCGGATCCTCTGTGCGATCGCCGCACCCCTCGTCCTTCTCCCGTCTCTTGTCTTCCTCCCGCCCGCAACGACGCGGGCCGACGAAGCCGATCTGATCTTTGACGATACCGAAGTGCTGACCTACGAGCTGAGCTTCGCGCAGCCCGATTGGTGGGACTCGCTGACAATCTACTTCGAAATGGATGACCCTCCCTACCTGCCCGCAACGTTCACCTTCCAGGACCAGGTGTTCGACTCGGCTGGCGTGCGTTTCAAGGGCAACTCATCCTACTACGGCTATCCGGGCGTTAAGAAGTCGTTCAAGCTCAAGTTCGACAAATTTCATGAAGAGCAGCGCTTCTATGGTCTGAAGAAAACCAACCTCAACAACTCCTTCAAGGACCCCACCATGCTGCGCGAGAAGGTCTATCTAGATTTCCTTCGAGGGCGCAGCATCCCCGCGATGCGGGCCAACCACGTGCGCCTGCTGATCAACGGGGAATTGTGGGGCCTCTATGTGCAGGTCGAGCAAGTCGACAAGATCTTCTTCCAGGGTTACTATGGAGACGATGAAGACGGAAACCTCTTCAAGGGCGATCCGCATGGAACGATGGAATGGCTGGGCCCGGACCCGGAACCCTACAAGCACAACTATGAACTCAAAACCAACGAGGAAGAAGACGACTGGTCGGACCTGATCCACTTGATTGACGTGCTCAACCACACCCCCATCGAAATGCTGCAGGACTCTCTGGGCGCGAACTTCGACGCTCCGGTCTTCCTCGAGTTCCTCGCGGCTAACAACCTGTTCGTCAACCTGGACGCATACATCGGTACTGGCCACAACTACTACGTTTATCACCGTCAGTCAGATGACCGCTTTGTCCACTTCACCTGGGACTGCAACGAAGCCTTCGGCAACTTTAACTATGGCATGCCCCTCTGGCAGATCTACAGCCTAGATCCTCACTGGTTACCGCCATCCCCGCCGCCTAGACCGAGGCCTTTGGTTGAGAGAATCTGGGAAATCTATGACTGGGACCGGAGCTACCTGCGCTGGATTGCGACAATGCTCCGCGAGAATTTCATCGCCGACTCGTTGCACGCGCGCATAGACGAACTGGCCGACATGATCCGCCCATATGTTTACGAAGACATGAACAAGATGTTCACTAACAGTCAGTTCGAGACCAACCTCCAGTCTCCAATCCAGTCCGGCCCATTCATCATCCCGGGCCTCAAGGAGTTTGTCTCAGAACGGATCGTGTTCATGGAACCGCGCCTTGATCAGTTCGCCTCCCGCAGCGACTTGGCGCTCAATGAGCTCCAGTCCGTAAACGCTACAACCTGCTCGGATGAATGGGGAGATTTTGACCCGTGGTTAGAGATCTACAACCGGGGGCCGGGCCGCGTACACATCCAAGAGGTTTACCTCACCAACGATCCGGAGCAACCTTTCCTATGGACCCTCCCCAACACGGATCTAGAGGACGGCGTTTTCCTTCTTCTTTGGATTGACGGTGAACCCGAAGAGGGCGACAAGCACGCTTCATTTGCTCTTGACCCGGCGGGTGGTACGCTGCAGCTGTATAAATCGCACATGGGCTCCCCGGTACTGATCGATGAGGTCACCTATCCCCCGCTGGAAACTGACGCTGCCTATGCCCGCATCCCGGATGGCGAGGGTGCCTGGGAGGTCACGCACATTCCCACTCCCAACGAGCCGAATGTGCCCGATGCGCCAAATGCGGAGGGCATGTTTATCAACGAGTTCCTCGCATCGAACGATACGGTCCTGGCCGATGAATTCGGCGAGTATGACGACTGGGTTGAGATCGTCAATCTGGGCGATGTGGGCATCTCACTTGCTGAGTGGGGGCTGACCGATGATCTGGCAGATCCGCTCAAGTGGACCTTCCCTGACACAACGATCGCACCCGGGGCCTTCATGATCATCTGGACCGATGATGATCCCGAACAGGGGCCCCTGCACACTACCTTCAAGCTGAGCGCCAGTGGCGAGCAGATCGGCCTGTTCCTTCCCGATGCTACACCGGTCGACACACTCAGCTTCGGTGAACAGACCACGGATATCTCTATGGGTCGCCTTCCCGATGGTGGCGAGAATTGGGTCTTCTTCGAGAGCCCCACCCCCGGGGCATCCAATGGAGGAATTTCGTGCACTCCAGGCCCGGATGTCACAGCTGCGGCGCACCTCTGTCCCTCGCCGTTCACTGGAAATCGGCTCACACTGCGCTGGCGCCCCGCTGAGGGCGGACATGTTAGCGCGGGTGTATACGATTTCCAGGGGCGCCGGGTGGCCCTGCTCCGCAGCAAGCAGGCGCTCGCAGGCAATGAGCTAATCCTGCACTGGGACGGAATGGACGCGCGGGGTTGTGCCGTGCCGAGCGGTATCTATCTCATCCACTTGAAGGATCGGCAAGCAGCAAGCACCATCCGGCTACTACGCATCCGCTAGCGTGAACTGCCGGTTATCTCTACAACTCGGGCAGCATGACAAGGCGTTGACTCTCTCGGTCACTTCTACGACTCAGACAAGATAATAAGGCGTTGATTCTCCGCCTTGTACGCTCGCAGGATCCGCTGGAGTTCGCCATAGTGCAGCGGGGGTATCACGGCCTCCGGAAGCGACAGGGTCCACGAGATCGTAAGCAGCGTTCCGGCGCCTTCTTCGCCGGCACTGTCATTGCCAGCGCTGTCATTGCCGCTCGCTCGATGACTCAGCCGGGGCATCCGCTCTGTGCTCAGGCGAAACTCCCCTGCCCAATGGCAGACCTCCGCGGTCGGCGGCAGGAAAACCGTGTGGATCCCCTCGGGAATCAGTATCCGCCAGGTTACCTGTTCCCGTAGCGGCGCGCCCAAGAAGACCGGCGTGTCCCGCTGCAGGCTCGACAGTCCGAACCGGTCGCACAGCCCGGGAATCGACACCGGGCCGCCCTCCAAGCGCACATAGCGACGGCCTCCATCGGTCTCACCCACCGCGTCCGTGTGGAAGGTGAAGCGCAGGCGGCAGGTTTCGGGGCCGTAGATGAGCAGCTCACTGGAGCCGATCTCGGCGCCCTCGGCCAGGCGTCCCGCATAGGAGGTGAGGAACGCATCAAGGTCTCGGCCATTCTGATAGGGCAAAAGCGCACCGGAGAGGTGGATCTCGGCAGACCCCTCCAGTGACCCATCCGGCTCAAGGCGGGCAGAGACCTCAATGTCGGCGATACCATCGGTCTTATCAGTCAATTCCCACTGGGGTCCGCTGGCACCAATCGTCATCAGGATCCGGTGGTCCCGTGCCTGCGGGCCGCGGAGAATCTGTCCGGCAAGCGGATCGAGCAAGAGGGAATCTGTGCTCGCCGGAGTCCTCAGCAGCACGCGATCAAACTGGATCAGGGCGGGCACGTCTGAGGTCGGAGACGAACTGGCTGCGCAAAGAACTCCATAGCCCCCAATGCCTGTGTCCCTCAGCAACGCGAGTGCCAGCACGGCTCGATCCCAATCATTCCCGCAACCGATCTGGAAGGTCCGCGCCGCGGGTCGAGGCGGCCGGTACGCGGCAAGAGGTTGTACAGATGCGCCACGGATGAGATCCGAAGTGAGATTAAGGATAACCTCCACCCGTTCGGTCCGGGTCAACGGTTCGCCCTGAAGCAACTCCTCAGCCGCCCAGCGGCGCATCGCAGAATCGGCTTGGGCTGCCGCCTCGATGCCTTCCCTCAACCGCATGACCAGGAAATCCCAGCTCGGACAAGTGCTGTAGAGCAGATGCGTCCGCCCGAGACGCCCTCCAGCACCGTCGTCCTGCTCCCATGCTGGCGGGATGTTCACGGCCTGCCAATGGTGCGTGGTTGCGCCTGAGCGCTCCGTGACACTCGTCTCCTGCTCCCCGTTGACGACCTCCCTGCTCAGCCGCAGATGCGACGGCGTGGAGATCGACACCGCGCGGTGGACAACCGGATAGCGCTCCTGGAAAAACAGGACGCCCTCGAGCCAAGGCGAGTGCGCCACTGTGTCGATGATCTCCACGTCCAGCTCGATGACGCATCCGCGCTCGATGCCAACGTGGGTTATCACCATCTCCTGGCGATGGAGTTCGTCCGTACAGCGCGCCACCGCACTAGGTGTCACGCGGTTGAATGCATGATCTCCCGCGTCCACGACCTGGCCGCCGGTCGTGTGTGTCCGGCAGCGGTGGATGACAAGCTCCTGCGTGTCCAGGTCGTAGGAAACCCTTGGATCTCCCATGGCATCGATGGCCAGCTCGGTGGGGAGCAAGACCAGGCTATGGGAGCGCCGGCTGATCCGCCCATCGGGATAGAGCCGGATATCATCGCCCCGGAAAAGGACAACCGCTTCCGCGTTCGGGAAGTCTTCCTCCCCCGGCGCGGCGGCAATGAGCGCCTTCACCTCGGCCTCGGTGAGAACCGCACCTCCCGCGCCGCTCTTGATTGTCTCGCGGATCTCGCTGCCCTCACTGCCCTCGCCGCGAGCAGCCCAGGCTGGCTCCGAGGCAACCTGCAGAGTGCACAGACAAGCCATGAATATTAGGAAGGCAACAATCAGCCCGCGCTTCTCACCAGGCATCGTCGCGAGGCAGTGCAAATACGCGGCCGCAGTAGATGGCTGCCGAGAAACGTGCGCCAGGGCGCTCTGCAAGAAACCCCTCCGAATCATCACGACCGTCCCTCCTATCGCTATCGTTTTCCGTGGATCCGGGTGGCGGCCAAACTGTTGAGAGAATCGGCGAGCTCCGCCAGATCGTTCCACTCCTCCGCCGGCACCGTGCGCTTCTCCAGGGACAGGCGTTGATGGAACTGGAGCTTCTTTCCCTTGGCTTCCGATTCCGCGCTCAGGGTCGCCGCATCGCGCTTTAGGTCACACTCCGGCAGCTCGGTCTCAAACTCATAGCTCCGCGGCAGGGTGAGTTTCTCTTCCACCTCAGCCACGCAAGTCGCCCAGAAGAGAGCGGGATGGGCGCGCTCCTCTGCAGGCGCCAAACCAACAACCCGGACAAAGCGCTGGCAATCGGCAAGGAAGCGGAGCGAGGGGATGCGAAAGTCGATCGTCGAATCAGTCACAGCCGCATATCCTCCTATCCGGAAACGGGCCACATAACGCATCGGCTTGTCATAGTTGCGGAAATCGTCGAACTCGGCCTCGATCAGCTCAATCGACGGTGAAATCGCAGATAGCATCCGTGCCACATACGCGTCCCACTGTGGGCGGCCGCGGTAGGCCAGGGCGCCCCTCAGCCGCCGGTCCATGTAGCCGTCACCGACCAGCTCAACTTCCCCCTCCAGCGTCCCGGCCTTGTCGAGCTTGGTGCGGAAGGTGATTCTAACCGGACTTTCCTCAGCCGCGAAGGAACGGATGGCGCACAACTCCTCACCCTCAGGCGAACCAATCACATAGTGTTGCTCGCCCTCGGCCTTGGACCACACATCCCTGGACTGAGGCACCCAGGTTGGATCGAGCATCCGGTAGCTGCCGTCATCGAGTTTCACAGCCACGACGCAGTGATTGAATTGATCGGCTGGAACGGCCTCTACGCGGGCGCCCGCCATGGTCATCGCCGGATAGGTGGTATAGCCGGCCGCGCGCACGAAGGTAACCAGCATCCCCGCGATATCCTTACACACGCCGCAGCGTTCCTCCCACGTCATCACACTCGGGTGGATCGTGTAGCCCTCTCCCTTACCCATGTTGAGGCCGGAATAGCGAATGTTGTCAGCAACCCAGTGCGTCAGGGCCGCGAACTTCTCATCATCCGTCCGCAAGCCCCGAATTAGCTCATCCACCTTCTGCTGGATCTCCTCGTTCCAGGCAAAGACGGGATCGTTGACCGTGAAGAACCAGCGGGATTTCTCCGGCCAGTCCGGCACCGTCGCCATAACCACCTTGGGAACGAAGTCACTCCGAGCCGGCTCGCGCGGTTCATGCGCGACCGCCTCCTGGTCGGTCGCCCACCATTCGTAGATCGAGCTGCTGTCGGTGTAGGCCAGAGCCGAATAGACCTCGCCGTTGTAGACCGAATACTGCACAATCTTCTCGCGCGGCACGATCAGCTGATAGTGTTTGGCCAGGAAGGGGCTGCCCTCGCCAAAGAGCACCGAGTCATAGTAGTGACCGCGCATGGGAGGGATGAAGCGTTCCTCGTCCTCATCTACCTCCATTAGATAGGCGATCTGAAAGCCCTTCTTATAGGTCAGAACCTCCACGGCATCGCCGGGTTCGAGCCGCGACAGGGCCAGCACCTTCATCCGTCCGCCCCAGTAGATCGAATGAGCAGGTGCGAAGGCATCTATGGCACCGGCAGGATCGATCTCGACAAAGGTGCTATCCGGGCGATGGATACGCACCTGCCGGATTTCAATCATGTTCGTTGCCGGATCGTAGTCGAATCGCAATGAAGCCCCATCACGGGCTCCCTCAAGCGTTAGGATCTTGTGCAGCGTGTGGTGGAACCGGTGGTTGAGGCCGGAGTCTTCCATCTCGACCCGGGTGCTGTCGAAGACGATCACGCGACCGACATCAAGCCATCTCCCGCTGTCCCCGGCCCCGGCGATCATCTCGAGCATCTCGGGCGAGGTGCGCCCCGATCCGCAGATCCGAGGATGAGCTGAAATCTGTCCGCAGGCGATGGCCCCGGCAGCGTCGGCGTCGCTCACGCCGGCA
>JAGMDA010000292.1 GCA_023128935.1 Candidatus Eiseniibacteriota bacterium
CCCTGGCCTTATCCCCTAGCTGGTCTGAGGCTTGGAGCCTCTGCCTGGCCGCCGGGGACCAGCTTGGCCTGCCATCCCTGGCCACGATTGGGCCTGGAACCCGCGGAGCGGGTGCGGCAGCACCACTGTGGGCCGCTCAGGCTGCCGCCTGTAGGGCTCGGATCATTGCCTGGGGAGGGCTCTCGGGCAGCTGCCAGGCGCTCAGTTTACCACTCCTGGAAAGGCACGCGGCTCTACTCCCCGAGGTGCGGCGCGCCGGCCTCTTTGCCGCTCTCCCGATTGCTCCTACGGCCATCGGAAGGGCACAACCCCAAGTGCTTTCCGGAAGAGGCCCCGAGACAAGCGCACGTCAGGATGCTCCCCTGAGCCCTGACCTGGCCGGAGCCCTGGAGGAGGTCCTCCACCAGGTATCGAGGCGTTACGGTGTAGCCGACTTGCCATTGAAACCAATGGAAACGGCTCTCTCTGGCTGCCGCAATGCGGATCGATGACGTAGACTACCTGAATGTCGGAGGCAACTATGGCGCCCCGCGCCTGAACATCGTGCAGTTCCCGGAGGAACCGTGAAATCCGTGCTCACCATCCCCATGGGGACCCTCCACGGTCTTCTTGTACACGGAGACAACCTGGAGTTGCTTGCATCACTGCCCGGTGCCATTGCAGACCTCATTGTGACCGATCCGCCGTTCTTCACGGACAAGATACGCACGGTGCCCAGGTCAACGAGCCGCACGAACAGCAACGGAGCGACGGAAGCCAGCTTTGACGATCGATGGAGAGATCTCGATCAATACAAAAAATTCCTGCGGATCCGTCTGGAGGAAGCGCGACGCATCCTCAAGACAGATGGCTCGATCGTCCTTCACCTCGACTACAGAGTTGTACACGACATCAGGACTGAGATGGACCGCATCTTTGGCCGGAGGCAATTCATCAACGAAATCATCTGGCACTATACGGGAGGTGGCCGGTCAAGACGGTATTTCTCACGAAAACATGACACGCTGCTCTGGTACGCGAAGGGCAAGCAGTGGACATTCAACATCGATGCAGTGCGCGTGCCTTATGAGTCCTCAAGCGGTTATGCCCACAGCGGGATCGTGGGGCGCAACGGGAAGCGTTACCGGCCTCACCCGCTGGGCACGCCGGTCGACGATGTCTGGGACATACCCATCATTAACCCGCTCTCAAAGGAGCGCTGCGGATTCCCCACGCAGAAGCCCGAGAAGCTCCTCAAGCGGATCCTACTGGCCATGAGCAACGAGGGGGATCTGGTGATCGACCCGTTCTGCGGCAGCGGCACGTCCGTTGTGGTGGCTGAACAGCTTGGCCGTCGCTGGATCGCCTGCGACGTTACTGAGCAGGCTATTGCGATCACAGCCAAACGGCTAGAGGAGATTGGCGCAGGTCGGCGGTTCAAGACGGCCCAGCTCGGGAATTCGGAGCACACCTCTTAGGGCCGAATCGTCTCCACGTGCACGATCTGTCCACCCTCTATCTTCCAGACCTCGTAATCAGCAATCACATCACCCACCTCATCGAAATCAACGGGGCCTGCTGCGCCTTCGTAATTGATGTCGCGCCCCGCTGCAAGCTCAGCAACGCCATTGGCGAACTGGCCAACATTTACAACCTCGCCTGAAGGACCCGACACACTCTTCAAGGCATCGCGTATTGCAGGTCCGGTTGCTTCCCCAGCCTTCTCTATAGCCAGTGCCAGAAGCATCATGGCGTCATAGTAGCTCTCTGCATAAATATGTGTCCTTGGATCCTCGCCAAACTCTACTCCATAGGCAGCCACAAAGGCCTCATAGTTGGGCCCTCCGGTATATGGACCTGTTCCTATCATTCCATTGACATTCGCTGCCCCGGCGTTGGTGATAAAATTCGGCGATTTGAGCCCGTCTCCAAGAATCCAGGCAGTCTCGAACCCTCCCAGAACATATTCGCTTATGATTGTCCCTCCGCTTCCGGGATAGGCAATCAGGATGACCACGTCAGGCCATTGAGTGGAATCAGCCGGAAACACTTGGCTCAACTGAGGGGCATAGGAGCCCTGCTCCTTGTCAAAGGATACGCTCTCTAGTACTGTTCCCCCTGCCTCCTCGAAGGACGCTTCGAATACGGCCGTCAAGGGAGAACCATAGGCGTTGTTCACATACAGGACGCTTGCGGTGTCATACCCTAGATTCCGGGCTTTCTTTGCCATTACCTTCCCTTGGAGTGCATCCGAGGGAACTGTCCTGAAGAAGAACCCACTGTCCGCCACATCGGTAAAGAAGGGAGACGTAGAAGATCCAGATATGAGAACTACGCTTCTCGCCTGTGTCGTCTCTAGAACCTTCTGGCTAACTCCGCTCGACGCCGCCCCGATGATTGCCGGAACGCCCTCCCCATCTATCATATCACTGGCCGTGCTGGCAGCCTTATCTGGGTCGGTCTGTGAATCCCTGATAAGCAGCTTTACATCCTGACCAAGTATCCCCCCTGCGTTGTTGATCTCCTTCACGGCTAGCTTTACCCCGTTCACCATCGGCGGGCCGTAGGCAGCTAGATCGCCTGTCGTTGGGAGAAGGACACCAATCTCAATCCCCTCACTTGGCCCAGGGCCCGTAGACTTGTCATCCCCGCAACCGGCAAATGCTGCCCACAACACTAGCGGTGCGAGGATCAACGCATTCCTGTGTTTCATGCTCTTCATCACAAGCTCCCTTCGTGGGTTCCAAGGCCAGCGACCCAGGGACCCAGCCTTCTCTTTCCAGGGCATTCCATCGCGCAACCAATTCCGCATCAGAAC
>JAGMDA010000293.1 GCA_023128935.1 Candidatus Eiseniibacteriota bacterium
CATAAGCTCTGGCATGATAAGAAGTTAGATGGGCGGCTGCTCAAGCAGGTTCTCAAGTGATCGGGAATTATCTCAAGTGATTAGGGGCGAGGCAACACCGGGGCCCAGGCAACATTGTGGTCAAGTAGCACCGGGGACCAGGCAACATCGGGGGCGAGGCTTTCGGCTGCCTTTCGGCCATGATATCCCATCTTCCCAACTTTTGTGGAAGCGGTTCTCGTGTAGGTAACCAAATCCGGTGCGCTCATTAGGGTGATGGTGCTGCGGCAGTAGGTAGTCCTTCAATCGGTAGACCGCGCGTCGGGTGGCACCCAGGATCTACGCGGGATCCGCAGGACGACGCGCAGCCCGGCGACCCAATCCTGGGTGTAGATCGACGCGGGCCTGACGGGCCGCGTGCCAACGAGGGCATAGACCAGTGCACTGACCGGATAGCCAATCTGTTCAACGGTCAGCATCTCCGGCGCCCGATCACGCATGATCGCCTTCGCGGTAGACGTCTCAACGATACCGAAGATCCATGCGGCGCCGTCCTCTGGCAGCGCGGCTTCCATCGCGCGCCGCAGTTCGAAGGCCTCGTCCACGTATGCCTGAAGCGAATCGATCGGCGTGGGCCATTCGGAAGCAATGTTGTCCCCTGCCACCTTCGGGAACCAAGCGCTGCGATGTGGGGCCCCCATGCGATCTAGGTAGTACTCGATCGACGGCGCGGTCATGAACGTATGGACGACCCAGTCTTCGCGAGCCAGGTCGTCTGCGGCCATTTCCTGCGCCAGGCGGCGGTCGATGCCTTTCGCCAGCCCCGGGTCTCCGAAACCATAGGTTGGCGCCAGCGAAACCAGTGACATCACGACCCAGAAGAACAGTATGCCCCTAGCTACGCGGCGGGGCAGGTTGGCCAGGCCGCGCCCGATCAGCAAGGCGAAAGCGGGATAGGCGACGGCGTCGGTGCGCGTAAGGATATAGACCGGTGTGACCACCAGCGAGGCTGCCAGCAAGGCCAGCAGCGGCAAGAAGAGGAATGCTGCTTCCACAGCGATCTCGCGACGCGCAGGCGACGGATGCCCCGGGGACGGACCTCGCGTGCGGAGAACGGCGGCCAGTAGGCAGACCAGTCCCAACGCCGCTGAGAGGATGGTCCAGAAGGGCGAGATGCGCCCCGATGCGGCGAATCCGGAGCCCAGCACCGAGGGTGGCAGTCCCCCGGGGATGAACGCGCCCAGCGAGTAGAGCGGGGCAAGCCCCAGGGAATGGTCCTGCCAGTAGTGCGCGGTCCAGGCGTTGAGTTCGGCATGGGTCGCGAGCTGCGAACTCGCGGCAAGCCAGAGGACTGCCCAGGTTGCGAGCGGTGGCGCGTGCCACAGGATCCACGACCCCAGGCGTGGTCGGCCAGCGGTTCCCAGCGGCCACAGAGGAAGGCTGGCCAGCACGAGGACGATCGCCACGTGATGGGTCAGGCATAGCAAGGCGCCGCTGATGGCCAGCAGCGGTCCCACCCGGCGCCTCCCCAAAAGCATCTCCTTCGCGCTGAGAACGAACAGGAGAGCCAGCAGAATCAGCAGCGCGTAGGAGCGCGCCTGACGGGCATGGAAGACGCCGTAGGTGGCGACGGCCAGAAGCACTGCGCTCCATCGGCTTGCTCCCGTGCCACGCCGATGAGCCCACCACAGGACGACCGCCACCGCCAGGATACCGGCCAGCGCAGGCCCGGCCCTCAGCGCCGCTTCCGAATCGCCTGCCAGAGTCGTGTTCAGCTTCTGGAGCATGTAGAAGAACGGGGGCGCATCGTCGGTGCGCATCAATCTTGAGACCATCTCCCCGAGCGGCAGGCGTACGGTGAGGGCGGTATAGGCCTCGTCGCACCAGAGGGACTCGCGGCCAAGTGCATAGAGCCGCATGACGGCTGCGACGAGCAGGGTGATGCCCAGGAACCAGAGCGGGTGCCCGCTTCCCTGGTCAGTCTCGGCCGTGACAACAAGTGAGCGCGGACTCATAGGGCCAGGGACCTGCACGGCTTCGCCGCCGCGCAGGCCAACTGCAGTTGTGGCCGCAAGAGAAAACCTCGACCTTAGCGATACATCGTCTTGATGTTGCCCCAACTCGTGGTGGTGGTCGGCGTTACTATGCAGGGGTTTGGTGGACCGCAGTTGTCCCACTCGGGGTGGAACTGGCCGCCTAGCTCCGTACACTCATCCTCGCTATGCACGATGACGCAGTCCTGCCCGATGCAGCAGACGAAATCCTCCCAGCCCCAACACACCCAGGTGCCCGGATGGTTGACACCCATCCCGCCCAGGGCCGCGTCATAGCGCTCGGGCGGCACGGAGCAGTTGATGAAGCCGCCGAAAGGGACTGGGACCGTCGGATCGGGAATGAGCTGCACGACGCCGGTCCCAGCCCCATAATAGTAGCCGTAGGCGTACGCCATGAAGGCGTAGACGGGTATCCAATTGCCCTCCCAAGGCATACCCGTCGAGATGATGGTTGTGCCCTCGAGCGGGCCGGGCCAACCGGGAGACACCGTCTCAAGACCACCAC
>JAGMDA010000294.1 GCA_023128935.1 Candidatus Eiseniibacteriota bacterium
CGATGAGCCTTCTGTCTGAGGCGGGGTGGGACTCCGCGACGATTGCGGATCCCCCGCCGGTGCCCAAGCCCGCAGGTCAGGTGGAGAGCTTGTCGGTATCGGGGTTCCCCGACGGCACCTGGCACTTCGGCCTCAAGGCCGCCGACGAGGTGCCGAACTGGTCGGCGCTGTCGAACATAGTGAGCGCGACCCTAGTGGATACCATTCCTCCGGGCCGGGTGACCGATCTAGCAGCGGTCTTTGCCACCACGGCCAGCGTGGAACTGAACTGGACGGCTCCGGGGGACGATGGAGGCGAGGGGGGAGCTTCCGAGTACGATCTTCGCTACGCGCTCACCCCGATCACGGAAGAGACTTGGGACGATGCGCTCCGGGTGGAGGATGTGCCTGCGCCCGGTTCCGCTGGATCCCCGGAGTCCTACACGGTCACGGGTCTGGAGCTTGGGACGACCTATTCCTTCGCCCTCAAGGCCGTTGACGATGTGTTCAACTGGTCGGAGTTGTCGAATGTCGTGAGCAGGTTGACGGCGTATGTAGTGCGGCTCACTTTCAGTCCAGCTGGTCCTTCTTGGTCCGGAGCGAGGAGGCCCATTTGGTCTCCAGCTGGTCAGAACATCGTCTTCCGTGCAGACTGGGGAGACGACAATCATTACACGGAGCTCTACTTGATATCTGCGAGTGGGGGCGAACCAGAGCGGTTGACCTACGATCCGGATACCATGTTCGGAGCCTGCTGGTCTCGCGACGGCAGCCGGATCGCTTTTAGCTCCTCTAAGAATGGAGTCAGCGACATTTGGATCCTCGTCTTGGAATAAGCGTGGCCCCCGGCGATCGACAACCAAACTACGCGAGAATTATCGGCAGGCAGTGAACCACAAGGTGGATCGCGCGACGAAGGTCGTCCTGGGGTGGGCGGTCGGCGACCGAGCGGTGACGGAGCTGGCGCTTGAGGCATGGGAGGCAGCGAAGGCAACGCCGATGGTGTCCGATCCCTCCCTGCCGAGTTTGACCGCCCTGGGCGGTCTTTCGCTATCTGGGGCAGTTCCATGACGTGGAGCAGGAGAGGTTGCGCGAGGAGCTAAGGTCTTTGGCATCGTGACCAATCGCACGCTCAATTTGACACCCCGGAACCCCTTTGGTAACGTGCTGCTGTTTGGCGTGGGTAGCTGAAGACTGGGCGTTTCGTGAGCGCGCTGTCGAAGCAACCGAGATGTGCGTTTGGGCTGGGGGTGGCGATTCCGCAATTGACCTGGGGGGGGAGATAGATGATTTCGCAGGAACTCTTGGGTATCCTTGTGTGTCCTGCATGCAAGGGGGATTTGCAGTATGAGCAGGAGCCCGAGCGGTTGATCTGCCGGGCCTGTCAGCTGGCTTACCAGGTGAAGGACGATATCCCCATCATGCTGGCCGAGGAGGCCGAGCACCTCAAGGAACCTCGCGAGGGGCAGGCCGGGCCGGAGGGTGATGCCGCCGGCGATTCGTAGGTGCACGAGGCTCGTCAAGAGGAACTCCAAGAGGAACTCATAGAGAGTGCAAGACGCCGCACGTACCCCACAGTTATCCTCCCTACGCGGGCGCTTCGGAGCTCGCCCGGCGCTGCCGCGCCAGCCTGGACACACTCTGGCTGCAGTACAGGCTCGTCTGGATGCGCGCGCAGTGACCCTGCTGGGGCTTTTGGCTGCGCCCGGCTGGCAGTGGGCGCGCGCGGTGATCTTGCTGGTTCTCTCAATCGCGCTTGGGTCAATCGGCGCCCCGGCGCCGGCCGCGGGGCCGGAGTACAGGCCCGCCCCTACGCCCCAGGCAAATCCCGTAGGTGAGCAGATCTGGTCGCTGATCGCGGCGACAGACGAGCAGATCCTACTGGAGGTGACGGTGCCGGAACCGCTGTGGGTTCCCACGGCAGAGGACCGGGGCTGTTTCGATGTGGCCGGATTTGACCAACGGTGCCTCAAGAACGGCGTCACGCTCCCCGCACTCCGTCTCCCCGTGGCCGTGCCACCCTCGGGCCGAGTGAGCGTACATGCAGAGATCCTGGGTGCCCGTCCACTGGGGAAGCGCCTTGGCCAACTTGAGCATCAGGCCTCGCGCCGGATTGAGGAAGAGCCGGCCCGCGCGCTCGCACCATTTGCGGCCCTGGCAGATGATGGCTCTGTGCCGGGATGGGTCCGCGCAGATTCGCTCGGGTTCGTGCAGTTTATAGAACCGGGCTGGGCGGCGGACCTGCGGCTCCTGGCCCTGCGGGTATGGCCGATCCGCTGGAATGACGCAGGTCATCTGATGGCACCGGGAAAGATCCGCATTCGAGTGGAATTTGCGCCTCCCCAAGGCGGCGAAGATCTTCAGCGCGGCCCGCGCCGGGTACGAGTACATCCACGCCTGCCGGCCAAGGGGGAGCAGCCTGCCTTCAAGGGTCTGCACGAGGAGATAGTCATCAATCCGCAGCAGGTTGCGGGCTGGATGTGCCCGCCACCAACACCATTACGCATGCGTTCAGAGGAGGGTTTTCAC
>JAGMDA010000295.1 GCA_023128935.1 Candidatus Eiseniibacteriota bacterium
CCGAAGTGTCGATCACTGCCTTCCGCTACCCTGGTGCCACAGATCCAGCTCGAACAATGGAGAGATTCTTGTGCGCCCTGCGGGCCCGCGATGCGACCGTCGCCGCCGACTGCCTCTCTGACGCGTTCACGCTCGTTTTCCCTGGTGCCGGCCTCCGGCAGGGGAGTTCGGGCAAGGATTGGAAGGCCCAGGCCTTGCAGGCGTTGCTTGAAGACAGCTGCCTGACATCGTTCAGCGTCGAGGGGCATTGCAACGTTCCGGATGTTTTCACGGCAAGAGGCAATACCTATGCAAAGATCGAGGTCCGGGACCTGAACGTGCGCGTTGCAAGTCGCCTCGGTTCGGTTGGAGAAGGCTCCGAGGCTGTCCGCGCATATCGCGTAGAAGCCTCAGGGGCGCGCGTTTTCCTCCATCCGCGCACCCCTTTTCGCCCAGGGGCCGAATGGCAGATCCTCGCCTGGTGGGATCTTCACAGGGCTACCTGGTCGAATGCTAGGGGCCTCTCGTGGACAGACCTGTTGCGCGAGGTTCTGAGCCAAGCCGGCACGCGGCTATCCACGACGCGCGCAGGGCAACGCACAAATGCCCGCGCAAGGCCAACACGTGGTGGTCTACGGAACCTGGACGCCAAACGCTAGTGCGTGGGAAGCTGCGCTGACCCTCAATCGCGCCGCATGAGGCTGGTGATAGCCTCAACGATATGCTTCCCAGCGTCTCTGGCGGCGCGGCCGTATACGGCCTCTAGGAACTCCGTGCGGCTGGCTTTGGGCCGTCTCTCATCATGAGAACAGCCCTCCAGGGCATCGCTCACAGCCTCCCGAAGCCCTTCTTCCGATGTCACGCGGCGGATCAGATCACCGGGATCAGGGCCTTGCAGGGCAGAGTCCGAATCCAAGGCCACATGCACTACGGGGATGTGGCGCAGCACACCTTCGGCCACTTCGTGCTGCCTGGTCGTGACCATTACATCGACCCCGCCAAGCATCTCGTCAATCCCGCGCTGGGGTATCAGGTGGAACCATCTGAGCCCGTGCATGACGGCCGACTGGCGGTACGCTTCCCTCTCACCGTATGCGATATCCTGGAACTGCATGAGCAGAAAGGCATCCCTGCGATCCGCAGCTGCCTTGCCGACCCAAGAGAGCATCTTGGATCGCTCGTGCGCGGCGCAGGCAACAGCAATTACCTTCTGCCCTCGTTCAACTCCCCAGCGCCCGTGCAGCTGGCGAAGCGCAGGCTCGCCCAGCAAGGCATCTGGATCCATGGCACCCAGTCTGGGATCCCCGGTCACAACGACCGCGGAGGGATCTAGCGCTCCTCCCTCGACGAGACGCACTTTCGCTGCCTGAGTGAAGACGCACAGCCGGTCCGGCAAACACTGGGCATAGCGTCGGCCGTCAGGGGTCGGCTGATACCCGTTGTTCCAGTCCTGATGGGCACGAAGTTGTAAGGCAACAACGGGGATAGCGAGTTTATTGGCGGCCGCCAGGATCGACCGGTTTCCTCCCCGTTCGTCGGTCATCAGGATGGCTTCCGGACGGATACCGCGCAGGAAGTGCGTCTCCCGGCGCGTGTTGCGCACGTAAGCCGGCAGATCATGCCTTGTGGCTTCGTCAAGCCAAGCCGTGATCATCTCTCCGAGTGGCATTTCCTCATAGACGAGCGAGTGCTGGAACTCCGCGTGATCCCTCAGACGCTTCCATTTGCGCAGGATACTGCGGGTTTCCCAGAAGCCCCGGCTCGTCTGTGCCAGCAGGAAGAGGAAGTGCCGCAGATAGGTAGGTGCCAGTCGGCCAGCTGTCATGGCCCCAACATCGGGGTGATAGCTGTCCGACCGATAGTAGAGCCGTAGCCCGTGGCGCCGGCCTTCCCGCCAGACAGCTTCCAGGTGAATGTCGGTGCGAGCCCAGCTGCCATCGATACCCATGCGCCTTTTCCAGCACCTGGAACTCGAGACCAGCAGGACCTTGGGCCGGCGGACGAAAAGGTCCTCCAATAGGAACCTCATCCCGTGCCAGGCGTCTTGAAGCAGGAGAAACATCTTGCGGAAACGCCTCTCGGCAAGCGTTTCCCCAGGGGGCTGGGTTGGAACTTCCGCATAGACGATCTCGGGGCGGATCCCCCGCTGTGAAAGCTCTGTCAATCCCCTTAGGAGCATGCGCTGACCGTCGCTGATGCCCGCGGCGAGAACTATAAAATCCTCTTCGCCGGCTAGGCGCTCAAGTGCGTGGCGTGCTTCCATCATCTGATGGACCCAATGTATGAAACGGTCTCTCAGAAAGCCCCAGAAGTTCAAGCCCCCGGCCGCGAACACCTCGCCGAAATCCCATCGCTGCGCCAGGGCATCCACCCATTCACGAACACTGCGCAACAAGGAGGGATCTGGTTGCGCCCGATATGGGGGGCGGTCGCACGGCATGAAGGCCCTCAGTCCAGGAAACACCGCAGGTATCTCGTGGAATCCAGGCGGGATCTTGGCCAGATCACCATCGGGCCAGTATTGGGACAGGATCAACTGAACAATGCGCGGCTCCAGGGCAGCGTGAAGGAGAATCAGATCTGGGGAGATGGCTCCCCCGCCCGCCTCCGCAGGCTCATTGTCACTGTGCGTCATGCCAATCATAGACTATCCTCACCTCGCCAGCCGGAGGATAGGGCGTGCTTAGCCTCCGCGGCAAGCGCTAGGATACTGCATGCGGAAACTCACAACGCAAGCGGGAGGGGTTTCCCTCGGCAGGGGATTGGCGGCCTTGGCCTCGCTGGCAACGGCGATGGTCCTCTCGCGCATTCTGTCCGAGAACGACTACGGCACCTACCGGCAGGTCTGGCTCATTTTCTTCACGCTGGCTCCGATTCTTGAGTTGGGGATCCCGCCCAGCGTCTCCTTTTTCCTCCCCCAGCTTCCTTCCTCGAAGGTCAAGAGCTACCTCATTCAGAACAGCCTTGTGCTGCTCGTTTCCGGCTCCTTTCTGGGGCTGGCGTTCCTTCTGCTTGGCGGGCCTGTTGAGCAGCTCTTCAAGAGTCCAGATCTGGCAGATCTGCTGTGCGTCTTTGCCCTCTTCCCGGCTTTGACCATTCCATTCAATATGACTGAGAATACTCTGGTCGCGCTCGGACGGGCTGGAACGGCTGGGATGGTCTCAAGCGTAGCGGCCCTGGTGCAAAACGGGGTCATCCTGGGCTCTGTGCTCCTGGGCGGATCACTCTCCCAGACATTCCTGCTGCTCTCGCTATGGGCCCTCCTGCGCTGGGGGATCGCTTTCACGTCGCTGCTCTATCTCTCGCGCGCGCTGCGCATCACGTGGGATTGGAGGGCACTTCGATCCCAGGTGGGTTTCGCCCTGCCGATGGGAGCCGCCGCAGCAACGGGGCTCTTGACCCGCCAGCTGGACAAACTCATTGTCTCCTCCGGTTTTTCCACTGAGCAGTTCGCTGTCTATGCCAATGGGTCCTATGAAATCCCGCTGATCAGCATACTGACCCTCTCGGTGACCGCCGTTTTGGTACCAGCTATCGTGCGGGCTCAGGCTCAGGGCGACGTCACCGAGATCCGGCGCCTGTGGCACGGAGCTGCCCGCCGGATGGCATGGCTATTCTTCCCCGCCTTCAGCTTCCTTTTCATTGCCGCGCAGCCCCTCATGGTGTTCCTGTTCTCGGAAAAGTACGCGGCGAGCGCTGCTCCCTTCCGGGTGTTCCTGTTTCTGCTTCCCCTCCGGATCGCCTTCTATGGCGCCTTCTTGAGAGCCCTGGGCAAGACCCGGCCGATTCTGATCACTTCCCTGGGAGCAATGGTGATTAGCTTGGTTCTGGCCCTGGTACTGATCCGGATAGAGCCGCTTGGTTTTCTTGCGCCGGCGATCGCGGCCGTCATCGCCTCCTATTGGGCCGCCTGGTACAGCATCCGCGTGGCGCTCCGCACACTGAACTGGCGTTGGAGGGAGTATTTCCCGTGGAGAGCACTGGCGGCGA
>JAGMDA010000296.1 GCA_023128935.1 Candidatus Eiseniibacteriota bacterium
GGGGGTAGCGCAGCGGCCGGCGCCAGCAGCGGATGGAGACCCATGAAGGCCAGATAGTTCGACACCCAGGTCTGGTCCATATCGTCGGAATCCTCCGGCCGCGCCGGGATGCCCCCGTCCCCGTCTCCATCCTCGGCGATGAGGGTGTCGGCCAGCATGATATGCAAATCTAGGTGGTAAGGGTCATCCAACGCGGTCCCCGTCGCCCAGTGCCCGAGCGCATACCACCCATTCCAGGCATTCTGGAATTCCCCGGGGTCAGAGAAGACGTCCATCCAGTCCTTGTAGAGGGGAACCCAGGCATCCGCGCTTTCGGGATGGGCACTGAAGAAGGAACTCAGCAGTCCCCACATGGTGGCCCCGCCGGACATGGCCCATGTTTCATTGCCCAGGAGTTCAGGCTCTTCTTCCACCCAGACCTTCACTCTTTCTCGCGCCTGGCGGACTGCCTCTTCCATCCACTCGACATTAGCTCCGTGAATTCCCGCAAAGTAGAGGTTCCCGAGCGCCCAAGAGAGAACTGGTGGGTTGACATAGCGATAGAACCAGTATGACGGGCGGTCCAGTGTGTGATAGCGAATGTATGAAGCACAAGAATCACCATAGTCCTTGTACGTGTCATCCCCATAGACCTGCCGGTACTTCAGCTCTGCGCGGGTAGCCCATCCGCAGTTATACATGCGATAGTAGCCGCTCACCGGGCTTGACGTTCCCTCTTCCAGGTAGGCCGGGTAATTCATGCTGTATGTGAAAGCATCGAGGATGTTCTGGTGATACTGGTCGTCACCGGTCAGCTCACGGTACCGGGACCAAACCCAAATCGACTCAGACGTGTTGTCGGTTTGAATGATGTCCGGAAGATGCTCGCCTTCGCGCATTCCGCCAAATGCCGGGTCTCCCGGGTCATGCACCTGCCAGATGCTCAGGAATTCGGCGATGCGTCCGAACATCTCGAGGTATCCAATCTTGCCTTCTAGTGGAGACCTCGATTCGAAGAAATCGTGCCGGATAGAAGATGGCCAGGGAACAATCTGTTCCTGCTGGACCATCCGTTTCCCTTCGATCTCTGCCGGACCCCAGTAAGGCGTGGCTCGAGCACTGAAGGGCATGAGTGTCGCTACCGCGAAGCAGACGGCCAGGATGATCAGACCAGCGGCGGGCAATCCAGGTGACCTCATTGAAGACCTCCATTCCTGATGATGTAAACAGGTCAGTATGAGGACCAACTACTCAGTAAGCATACATGAGAGGCGACTGGTGGGCCAGCCCGGACTTAACGTTAACGCGGCTGCAGATGGCGGCCACACTCCAAGCTCATTGATCTGTGGATGCTGTCAGATGAAAGCCCGGCAGCATGACGACACCGGTTCCGGTGCGCGCGTCAACTACGATCTCCAGAGGCTCGGAAAACCGCAAGTGGCGCAGGTGTTCAGTCTCAGCGTGTGGTGCTTGAGCGTCCAACCAGTCCTGATCCAAGAAGGCCAGTGGATCCTGCGAACGGAGGGTGAAGTAGCCGATGCCGAAGGACGTAATGTTCTGGAAGAAGTGCGTTCCCTGCGAAGGGTCCACTTGTATATCCCGCATCTCCGCCTCGATGATGCAGCGTACTCCTGAGATCTGCGCCCAGCTGACCGGGATGCCAAGCCAGTGGTCTGCAGTTCCCCACCTGCCGGGCCCAATGAGCAGATAGGGACGGTCGGCTTCCCTAAGGTGGGCGTTGATGGTGCCGACTTCCTTGGCGATTTCCACGGTCCTGCTGCGGTCGAACTTATCGGGCCGAACATAGATCAGGTCACGGATGCCTTCGAGACGTCCGTGACCGAGTGCGCCCGTCGAGATGCAGATTGCTGTGGCGGGATTGATCTCGTGGAGACTTAGATCTTCGGTGTGG
>JAGMDA010000297.1 GCA_023128935.1 Candidatus Eiseniibacteriota bacterium
TACTGGTCGGAGACTGGGTGGGCCTTGAGCTGCTCCGTCACCACCGACGCGTCATCCAATGGATCGAAGGAAGGCTCCTCGCACATGGCCAGAACCTCCCCGGTCCACGGATCCATCAGAATGACAAACCCCGTGAGCGCCTCAACCCGTTGCATGCCCTCGCGGAGCCGGTGCCTGGCAATCATTTGCATCCTGGAATCGATCGTCAGCTGAAGCCCGCCACCGGGTTCCGGCTCTTCAAGAATCATGGGCGGGGGGGCATTGTCCAGATAACCCCCACCCGTGACGAACTGCAGGGTGCGACCCGGCCGCCCCGAGAGCCACTTGTCATAGCGCCACTCAAGGCCCGAGAGCCCGTGACCCTCTTGGCCCACAATCCCCACCAGCGCCGGGGCAACGATACCTGACGGGTAGAATCGCTTTGCCTCGGGCACGATCTCCACCTCGTGCCAGGTCGTCGGAACGCGGTCGAGGACATCCGAGGATATCCAGGAGCGATAGAGCCAGAAAAACCCCCTGCCGCCGCTGCGGGCAACTTTCCGCGATCTCTCTTCCGAGCATACCCCGGCTTCAACGAGGCTCCCGAGGAGCCGGCGTTGGTCGGACTCCTTGTTCAGACGGACGGCCACGGATGGATTCTCCAGAGTGCATGCCAGCGTGCGTCCCGTGCGATCCAGTATAGGACCTCTGACCCCCGGCTCCTCAATGGGATCCGTCTGCTGTCTGTGGACAAAGGTGGAGATCTCCGGGTGCTGGAATAGCGTGAGATAGGCCCCACGGGCAAGGAGCAGGAGCAAAAGCGAGGAAGAGAGACCCAGCAGAAGCTTGAGCCGCGTTCGACTCCCCAACGTCATGGCCGGTTCCCCCTGCAGGGCGCCTCCGCCTGCGCAGCTGCCGGTCCCATGGTCTCTGCCAGACCGGTGAGAATCCACCGGGCGGTTCCACCGAGCCCATCATCCCGGGGCGCCGGTTCATCCCAGGGCATTAGGGCCAGGACCTGGTCTTCCATCACAACACGCAACCCGAGCGGGCGCATGCATGGCTCGATGCGAGAGAAGTCGGTCCAGCCAGCTAGGCTGTGACGCTGCTCCTCAATCTCGCCGTGCAAGCGTTTATGGTCAACCTTCAACGCGCCAATGGTCTTCTGCTCGCCTTGCACGAGCAGATTCAAGCGCACCGTAAGGAAAAGCCCGAGGAAGAGCAGCGGCATGATCCAGAGCCAGCTCGGGCACCGGCCCCAGCCCACGCCAGCCCCGGTTGGTTGGCGGCGCCTTAGGTACCCAGATGCAGCGGGGCGCGTCGGAATGCCCGCAGGCGCGCACTCCTGGCACGACGATTCTTCCTGGCTTCCCCTTGCGATGGTCCCAGAGGCTTGCGGCTGAGAGGCTCCATGCGAAAAGCGCTCCCACTCCTGGGATCCAGAAGCGTGCTCCGTCGAAGCCACTTGACCCGCCTGTCCTCCTGGGATTGATAGCAAAGCACGCACAGCACACCCCCTGGTCGAAGTAGCCCTGGCAAATCCTGCAGAGCACACTCGAGATCCTGAAGCTCCCCATTGACGGCCATGCGCAATGCCGAGAATACACTCGCTAGGAGCTTGGGGCCTGCCCTACGCCCCAGCGCTCCCCGGAGACACCGTACGAGATCCCCAGTCGTGCGCATCGGCTGCACCCGTCGCCAGCTCACAATCGCGCGCGCGAGCTTGCGTGGATCCGCGCGGGTTGTGCCCTCCTCCATGATCCGCGCAAGCCTGTCTGTTCGGATCCGGCGGAGGAGATCGGCAGCTTACTCCCCGAACGTAGGATCGAAGCGCATGTCCAACGGACCGTCGCTCTGGAAAGCGAAGCCGCGGCTGGGATCATCGAGCGCACCTGAACGCAGGCCAAGATCAAGCAGGATCCCGCTGAGCTGGCCTATCCATTCCGAGGGCAGCAGA
>JAGMDA010000298.1 GCA_023128935.1 Candidatus Eiseniibacteriota bacterium
AGCGCAACTCGTTGGCCGCACTGGCTACCTTGACCACCTCGCGTGCCTTCGTCCAGCCGATCTCACCATTGGCGACTGATGCGCGCAGCTGGGGCAAACGTTCCAGATCCGCCGCCAGGCGCAGGAAGCGGTATGTCTTGTTGGGGGAGAATCCGAGTGCGCCGTGCGCGTACTGGTGAATCGACGAGTAGCCGAGTTCGCGGTATAGCTTGCGCTGCACCATCTCAGCGAACCACAGCACAACGCTCTGCTCGGCGCGCTGCAGCGCGGTCAGAGACTTGCGCAGCTCGGCGTCCACCCTGGCAGCCGGAAGATGGGCGCGAAAGCCGGATGCTTCGCCGGTGGCGACTTCTTTTGCATGGGAATCAACATCAAGGGGTTCGCGACGACCGGCGGCGCCGCGAGGTATAGGGGAACGGGGCTTTGCAGAGTGAGGTTCCTCTGGATGGAGTTTGGCGTCGGCAGGTTCAGTAGATCGAGGTTCAGCTGAACGAGGTTTACAGGAATGCGATTTAACTGAGCTAGGTTTAACAGAGGACATACACTGCGCGAGGATCATTAGTGGACCTCCGGGGAAAAGGAGAAACCTGGTAAGAAGAACTGACGAAATATAGCGCGAACGCAGCTCAGAATCAACAAGAAAATACTAATCGAGCAAAAAAACTATAACGAAACGAGGAAACAACAATAGAACAAAAAGCCAACCCCAGAACAAGAAGCCAACCCCAGAGCAAGGAAGCAGCACTGCAACAATAAATCAACAGCGCAACAAGAAAGTAGAATCGGAGACCGTGGCAGCCGTTTGGGATCGATCCTGCTATTCTGCGGGCGGGTTCGTTCCATCACTGGATGTGACGAAGACCTGAATTGCGGGGCCATGTAATTGTGGTTCGGACACATGGAACACTCATGGTGAGTGGCGCCCCTGCACTACCCCGCATGGATCTCCAAGATGTCTCCGTCTGCGAGGAGATGGTCGCGGGGCACGCTGAGTCCCTGGTGCTTCCCGGATCCCCATAGGCGGGCAAAGCGCATCTTGTCGGCCAACTCCTTGTGTATAACAGGGGTGGCATCCATCACCGTTGCGCCCTCCCGCAACACAAAGGGGACACCGCGCTCGAACTTCTGGCCGGGCTTCTTTGTGTAGACCCGGATGAGCCGCAGGGCTTCGAAGAGGGCGCGCGGCAGCTCTCCCAGTCCTTCGCCTGTTTCAGCCGAGCCAATGAACACGCGCGTTCCTGACCCGATGACCTCTCCAAGACCCAAGGCTCCCTCGCGCCCGGCCTTGTCGACCTTGTTGGCAAACACAAGGGGTTGTTTCTCCACAGTGGATAGGCTGCCGGATTGGTGGAGTGGGGCCTTGGGGGCCACCTTGATGAAATGCTCTGCAAGCATCTCTACGCTCTCTCGGAGGTCTCCGGGCGGATCGGGAGTAGTGAGATCTACAACGAAGAGGATCATGTCGCTCAAGCGAAATGCGTTGAACAGGGCAGCCTCGGTGTATTCCCGGGACAATGGGGGGGCGTCCACGAGCTGAATCTGTACGTCCTCATATTGAACCATGCCCGGCAATGGCAGTTGCGTGGTATACGGATAATTGGCGACCTGTGGGGTCGCATGAGTGAGCCCGGCCATCAGGCTTGATTTGCCCGCGTTCGGCGCGCCGGCGAGTAATACCTGCCCAGCGCCCTCGCGAGGAACGTGGAAGAGATCCCGCCCGCCACGCTTCTGCTTTTGATCAACTGCCTGTTCCAGCTTTGAGATGCGCCGTCTCAGATCGCCCTGCATCTTGTCAGTGCCCTTGTGCTTCGGGATGGCGGTCAGCATCTCGCGCAGGATCAACAGTTTCTCCTGTGGATCTCTTGTTTCCCGGAGCCTGGTTTCCAGGCGAATGTATTCTGGAGAGAGGTTGGCAGGCATCGCGCGCACCGTTTAGATGATTTGACGGTTCCGATAGCTAGTTCCAGCAAGAAGGCCGAACACTCAGCTGCCTTGATCTGACACTGACGATCCATCACTGACGATCCATAAATATCATACCACAAGGAGCCTTGGCAACGCCTTGTCCTACCGAAAGGGGATCTTGCAGGACCGGGAGGATCATGGAACGAGGATTGGGTAATGCGTCTCCCAACCCTCGCTCCGCAACAGACAGACTAGCCGGGCCCTAGGTAGCCGCAGCAGACAGTTGGTGCTAATTCCGGCGACGGGGTGCTAGAAGCGGATGCAGCCGAAGATATAGAAGCGGATGCCACCGAAGACATAGAAGCTATGGTCCGGTCTTCTTGTGCGATCTCTGTCCGCGTTGCTGCGAGGTTCATGCGCGGTTGAGGAGTGATCGATCCTGCAATACCAGGAATATCCTGGGGATACAAACCTGCTGGCGATTCCGTGGGCGCCAGTAAAAGTGAAGCATCTGGCCCGGCTGGGCATTGGGGATCTCCCGCTCTGACCAAGGCCCCTCCCCGTTGCCCGGAGCTATTTGACGTATCCCAAGCTCCGCAAGTGCTCGATCTGTTCCTGCGACAAATGCCGGATGGTTTTCCGGGGATCTTGCTTCCGCTGCGCAATAAACCCGGATCGGCTTGGAAGCGGCATCTCGTAGAGCGTTAGCGTGAAGGGGAGTTCGTATGAGTGAAACTCCGCGAGCATAGAGTTCATCTCCCTCGAGAGTTCATGCCATAGGATCGGCTCCTCATCGCGTGCAATAGGCTCCCGCTCCAGGGGATCTCTGACGATGTTATACAGCAGTTGTCCCAATACCTTCCCTGTGTCCTGGTCGAGAATCCGAATTAGCTTGTGGGTGGCCGTACGGACCGCGTAGATATCCGGAACAGACATCCAAGGGACATAATAGTCAGGACATGCGAGAAAGAGGGTTCGCTGTGTGTTGTCCCGTCCCTCCATGACCGGCAGCAGATTGCATCCATCCAGATCGTCTGACCATGGGATATTCAGATGGGCCAGGATGGTCGGCATGAAATCCATTGGTGAGGCAAGGCTGGCTACACGCCGGGTCTCGGATGCTGGTTTGAGGCCATCAGGATGTGGCAGGCGAATCGCCATGGGGACACGGGTTGTTTCTTCCCAAAGGTGGAGTTGATGCTCAAAGAAGATCTTGTGTTCGCCGAGCGACTCGCCATGATCACCCGCGAAGATTACAACCGCGTCCTCCCATAGGCCCTTCTGCTTCATCTGCTCAATGAGGATCCGCAGAGCTTGATCCACATACCGTATTTCACCATCATACCGGTCAACATAGTCATAGAAGTTAAGAGATCCTTTCCATTGCTGGTAGGTGGGGATCTGCTCTGGATCCAGCTGGCGTTCATCTTCGCTGTGATAGGCGTCGGCGGCTTTCTTGGGCGGCGTATACGGACCATGCGGGTCAATGAAATTGGTGAAGAGAAGAAAGGGCTGCGGGGGATCAGATTCCAGCCACTCCAAGATCGCCGCCAGTGTGTTGATCGCAGTGCGCTCGAAGTTTGGGCGATTGGCCTCGACTTCCTCAAGACGATCGTCGTAGATGTCGAATCCCTGGTTGCAACCGGACAACTCGCCGACCAAGACGAAGTTGCTGACGAACGCAGCCGTATGGTATCCGGCTGACTGGAGAATCTCGGGGAGGGTGGTCAAGTCATCGTGCAGGACCGGAGCATTACTGTACACGCCGTTGTGGAACGGGTAAAGGCCAGTGAGCATTGAGGCGTAGCTGGCACGCGTATTTCCACGGAAAACCACGGCGTTGTCGAAAACAACGGCGCTCTTGGCAAACGCTTCAATGGCCGGCATCGTGTTGCGGTGATAGCCATACAGAGCCATATGATCGGGCCGCAACGTATCGACAGTCAGGATAATGATGTTCGGATGTCGTCTCTCGCGCTCGCTTCCTGCATCATCTTTTCTGTCCGGCTGACAGGATGTCACGGCGCAAGCGCCCATCGCCATTAGTGCTATGATGCCGGCACGCACAATCCGCACGTCCGTGTTCCTTTCCTGTTACATTGGCGATCGAGGAACCGAGCCTAATGACGATACCTCTGGCGCGTGACGGCCTTAGGGTGAGGCCAATCACCGCCGCGCGCCAGGGGATTCACTCTGCGCCTGACTGTGATGCAATGCATGCTTGTTCCGTTGCTGAAGCCTCATTGACCCTCAGGCCGTTGAGGATTACGCTCAGGAAGTTCGATATGCGATGTTGCCACACAAGTGGTGATGGGCTTGCTTCCACGGGCCGGCGACTTGCTCACACGGGAGGGCACGGAGGGGATTCAGGATGCTCGCGCTGCTGTTTTTGGCTGGCACGGCTGTTCTGCTTGGAGGATACGTTGTCTTCGGGCGCATACTGGATCGTAAGTTCGATGCTAGCGCAGCACATCCGACGCCTGCCACGACTGAGTATGACGGTGTGGACTTCGTCCCAACCAGAACTCCAATCCTCTTCGGCCACCACTTCGCCTCAATCGCGGGGGCCGGACCGATCGTGGGACCCATCATTGCCGCTATGGCCTTCGGTTGGCTGCCGGCCTTCCTATGGATTCTGATCGGCACGACGCTGATCGGCGGGATGCATGATTACTCAGCCCTGATGGCGTCGATCCGCCACGGGGGACGCTCGATCGGGGATGTGGCCGGGAGAGTCGTCTCCCCATTGACAAAGAAGATCTTCCTCTGGTTCATCTGGCTAACGCTGATCTATGTGTTGGTGGTCTTTCTGGATCTCACCGCCACCACATTTGTGGGCAACGGTGGAGTTGCCACGAGTTCAATCCTCTTCATTGCGCTTGCCATCCTCTTCGGGCTTTTCATCTATCGATTCAAGCTGCCCACGTGGGCCGGTTCGCTGATATTTGTCCCGCTGGTTTTTGCTGCGATCTTCGTGGGTCAGCAGATCCCCATTCACGCTTCCTCACTGCCGGCTGTCGCAGGGAGCGCCACGAAGACCTGGAGCCTGATACTAGTGGTATACTGCTACCTGGCCTCTGTCACCCCGGTCTGGGCGCTGCTTCAGCCGCGGGACTATCTCTCTTCATTCCTTCTGTATGCGCTGGTGCTTATCTCTGCGGGCGGGCTGCTTTTTGGGGGATTCGACCTTCAGTACCCTCCTTTTCTTACCTTCAACTCCGGCATCGGCCCGCTCTTCCCAATCCTGTTTGTTGTGATTGCCTGTGGGGCGGTGAGCGGGTTTCACTCAGTTATCGCTTCGGGCACGACCGCCAAGCAGCTCTCCAGCGAAAGGGATGTGAAAAGGATCGGTTATGGCGCCATGACGACCGAAGCGGTTGTGGCCCTGATCGCATTGGCAACGGTTATCATGCTCAGCATGGACAGCGACATTGTGGCCGGCTACGGAGCACACCAGCTGACGCCTTTGGGTGTTTTTGCCGCGGGGGTGGGAAGCTTCGTGAAGGTCTTCGGCATACCAGCGGAGTTAGGAACGGCCTTTGGGGCTCTGGCGATCTCAACATTTCTTCTGACCACGCTGGATACCGTCACGCGGCTGGGTCGCTTCCTCTTCAATGAGCTCTTCGGCGTTCGACAGATCAAGGCGCGGTTCCTCACCTCTTTGACAGCTTTGGCTGCGCCGACGGCCCTCATCTTCGTAACCTTCCATGACGCCCAGGGCAACGTGGTGCCCGTGTGGAAGGCCGTTTGGCCGGTCTTTGGGGCCACCAATCAACTGCTGGCCGGGCTGACGCTGCTGATCCTAACAGTGTGGTTGCGCCGCCAGGGCCGGCGAGGGCTGTTCGTGGTGCTGCCGATGATCTTCATGTTTGTCGTCACCCTTTCTGCCTTGGCCTATCTCGTGGCCGGGGGAAGCCAAAACGGTCTCGTGGAGGGGATCGCAATTGCCCTCTTCCTGCTGGCGATTGTGATGATTTGCCTTGGAATCCGAGCACTACGCGGTGGGGCGATGGTGTCGGCGGCTGGGGGAGAGGAGACGTGATTCGACGCCTAAGGATCGCATCGCAGACCATTTTCTTTTTGCTCTTCCTCTATCTTCTCGTCCGCACGCAGTACAGCGGTTCGGATGAGATCCAGCTGCCGGTCAAGATCCTGCTGGAGATCGATCCCCTTCACCTTCTCTCAACCCTGCTTGCCACCGGCAGTGTTCACGGGATGATGTGGCTCGCGTTCATTACCGTCTTGCTGACGCTGCTCTTCGGCCGGTTCTTTTGTGGTTGGGTCTGCCCGCTGGGGACATTGATCCAGCTGGCCGAGAAGCTGCCGATCCGCCGCAAGAAGGAGATCCTAGAAACCAATCGTTGGCACCGGGCCCAGACAATCAAGTTCTACCTCCTGGCAGGGTTGCTCATAGCGGCCCTCTTTGGGATGCAGTGGAGCGGGGTCCTGGATCCGCTTTCAATTGCGGTACGCTCAATGGGACTGGTCGTATTGCCGGCGTTGGAGATGGGTCTGCGGTCGCTCTTTGAGGCGGCCTACACTCACAACCCCCTTGGGATCTCAGAGATCACCGAACCGATCTACGACGCGCTGCAGGGCGGTTTGATCAGTTTCCAGCAGCCTCACTTCCACCAGCCCTTTCTCTTTGGCCTTATTTTTTCGGGTATCCTGGCGCTCAGCTTCGTGCGCTACCGGTTCTGGTGCCGGATCCTCTGTCCTCTTGGGGCACTGCTTGGCGTATTGGCCCGCCTGGGATTGTTCCGCATCCACCAGCTGGAGACGTGCACGGCGTGTCATCGCTGTAGCTTCGACTGTCAGGGTGCTGCGGAACCCGAGACGCTCGGGGGATGGAAGCCTTCGGAATGCGTTGTGTGCGGCAATTGTACAGCCGCCTGTCCCGAGTCGGGGCTGCGGATGGGTTTCGCACTGCCGCGCTTGAGCTTGCCGCGTCTGCACGGGGATGTCCGGCGGTCCGCGGTCTCGGAGGGGGCTGCGTCTGTGGCCCCTCCCAGTGCCCTTGCCGGAACGCAGATCCGCCGCCGGCATCTGCTTCTTTCTGGGCTGGCCGGCTTGGCCTCAGTACCGTTCATGCGCCTGGGCGAAAGTGAGCTGCGTTCTGATCCCGGTCTGATCCGCCCCCCAGGAGCGCTGGGCGAAAGGGAGTTCCTGCAGCGCTGCGTCCGCTGCGGAGAGTGCATGAAGGTCTGCTTGACAGGTGGCCTCCAGCCCACGTTGTTAGAGGCGGGCCTGGAAGGGCTCTGGAGTCCCAGGTTGGTCCCCCGGATGGGCTACTGTGAGTACAACTGCACACTTTGTGGCCAGGTTTGCCCCACAGGCGCTATTCGCCGTTTGGTTCCGGAGGAGAAGAAGAAGATCCGCATCGGGCTGGCCATAATCGATACCACGCGCTGCTTGCCATATGCTTTCCAAAGCAACTGTATCGTCTGTGAGGAGCACTGCCCGACGCCCAAGAAAGCGATATGGTTTGAGGAGGTCGAGGTGGTTACGCAAACCGGTGAACGCAAGCGCGTGAAGCAGCCGCATGTCAACATAGAGCTGTGCATTGGTTGCGGGATCTGCGAGACGAAGTGTCCGGTGCGGGATCTCCCCGCCATTAGGGTTACCAGCGCTAACGAAGATCGCAATCCCGGGAACCGGGTGCTTCTGCAACGGCCACCTGGCGAGGTGTAGGGAGCCAGTATCGATCCTCGTATTGCAGATTCGATCCTCCCAATGCAGACTATATATTAATGAGCGTCGCGCGACGGTGCGCATAATGAGCCCCTGAGAGGCCTCGCAGGAGTGAGGGCAGTGATGAGGAAAGAGCCATGAATATCTGGGTGATTCTTGGTGGGATGTCTGCCGAGAGGGAGGTTTCGCTTTCTACCGGACAGGCGGTGGTCCAGAGTCTAATGGAGAACGGGCATCGAGTTTGGGCCTACGACCTGCGCGATGGGTGTTTCGTTGAAGAGCT
>JAGMDA010000299.1 GCA_023128935.1 Candidatus Eiseniibacteriota bacterium
GCGCGGGGCTTCAGTAGCTCCAATCCTCCCGCCGTACCGGTAGGCGATTCAGCACTTCGCGAAGGTGGGTCCAGCTCGGCATGAACTGGTCCATCAGCGCGACGAAGCGGGCGTTGTGGGTCGGCTCCAGCAAGTGAACCAGTTCGTGAACAACAATGTATTCGAGGCACTCCGCCGGCTTCTTGGCCAGCTCGGTATTGAGGCGAATCGTGCGCGCAGTGTGGTTGCAGTTCCCCCACTTGGTCTTCATCCGTTGCACAAAGAACCGCTCCACCCTCACGTCCAGCAGCGGCTCCCATCGGGTGAGCAGCGGGGGCACGGCCGTCTTGATCTGCTCCCGATACCATTCTTCTACGAGAGCTTGCCTCTTGTCCTCGTCTGTTCGCGGTCGCACCTGCAGAAGCATGCGGCTGTGCTTCAGCTCAATTGAGGGGCGCTTATCGCTCTCAGAGACAGTGAGCAAATAGCGCTTGCCCCACACGTAGTGGCTTTCCCGATCCACGTAGTCGCGAGGTGCCTCGCGCTCCTGTTCCCGCAGTTTCGTCTGCTGCTGTTTGATCCAACCGAGCTTGGAGATCGCGAAGACGCGGATGGTATCGATGCTCATGCGCTTCGGAGCCGAGATGCGTACGCGGCCCGTTGGCGGATAGACACTGAGATGGACGTTCTTGATGTCCTTAAGGACTACGTCCACCACGATGTCACCCAGCTTGATCTGCGACACCATTAGTATTCGCCTTGCGCCCTGATGATCAGGAAGATCTGCTCCACCTCGGCCTCATCTTGCAGGATCTCATACAAAGCACGCTTGATGACTTGCTCGCGGGTCTTGACGCCGCGCCATCCGTCAGGACGGACCCGCTTCACCGCGGCGTCGAGCTTCAGCGCTAGGTCCAGTACCGCGTCGCCGGAGGCCGTGTACTCGCCTTGCGCCTCGGCCACACGATCCGCCCCCGCAGACGGCACTCCAGCTTTCTTCAAGTTGTTGTAGAGAGCCCGAAGAGCCGGGCTCTTCTTCAGTGGCTCGGGCGCGTCTTCCGCGTGACCCGCATCGACCGTCTTCGCGAGTTCCGCGATGCGCTTCAGGTATTCCTCGTACTCGATGGCCTTGGCCTTCCGGGCCGAGATGATCTCGTCGAGTAGGGTTGACATCTTCTCGTAGTAGGCCGGGTCGCTCAGGTGCTCCTTGATGATCTTGCGGCGGACGTTGTTCTCGATGGTTTCGGCGATGGCGTTGCGGTTGCCCTTCAAGCCACCGAGCTGCGATGCGATGGCACTGGCGATGCCGGTCTTCACGATCAACTCCAGCAGGCCCATGTTGTCGAAGGGCGAGATCTTTCTCGGTTCGTCCGCCTCGATGTAGGTGTCGATGAGGTGCCGCATATCGGCCTCGTAGGCTTTGAGGTCGAGCGTTTCTCCGCTGGCCTTGCGAATTATTTCACGGACGTTCAGGTGGTGCTTGAGCTGCTGCTTGATGCGGCTGATGTCGGCATCGCCATATCCGGCGGGTTCGAGTTCGTCGGCGATGTTGGCATAGGCACGCACGAGGGCCACGGTCGCCTTGTAGAGCGCGACCCGCTGTGGCTCCCGCTCCTGTAGGTCCGCCGGAATCTCCGTGTTGCCGCAGAAGTAGTGGATGTGCTCCAGCTCGCCTTTGGGCGGCTCGACCGGCTCGCACAGCAGGGCGAGAGTCTCCAGCGCGTTGTCGAGCCGTTCTCGCCCTTTCTTCAGGCGGTCCTGCAGCAGCACCTCCGGATCTGGCCCGCCCGCGCTGTGATCGATCTCCGAGGTGTAGACGGCAATGGCGTTCTCGACCTTCTTGAAGAGGTCTTTGTAGTCCACGATGTAGCCGAAATCCTTGTCCTCACCGTCCAGGCGGTTAACTCGGCAGATGGCCTGAAACAGGCCGTGGTCCTGCATGGACTTATCGATGTAAAGATAGGTGCAGGGGGGCGCGTCGAAACCGGTGAGCAGCTTGTCTACCACGACGAGCAGCTTCATGCTCGCCGGCTCCTTGGTGAACCGCGCCTTGGCCCACTCCTCGTAGGCTTCGGTCTTGGTCATGCCCGGCTTGGCATCGACGTCCTTCAGGAGTTCCGTGTAGGTGTTGTAGATGAACTGCTTGTCTGTTTCGGTGTTGGCGCCGGTCTCCTCCAAAGTCACGTCCCTGGCCAACGGATTGTAGGACGTCACCACCGCGCACTTGCCGCTGAACGGAGTCTTCTGAAACAGGGTGAAATATCTACACGCCTCGTAGATGCTGGAGGCCACCAGGATGGCGTTGCCGCGTTCGCTCGACAGTCGCGGCTTTACGCTGAAGTCGAAGACAATGTCGCTCACAACACGGCCCATGCGTGAGCGAGAACTGAGCACGTGCTGCATCGTGCCCCATTGATTTTTCAGCTCGTCCTTCTGCCAGTCGTTGAGCCCCTTGGTCTTGGCATCGAACCACGCGTCGATCTTGTCCTCGGAGCCCAGGCGCTGATCGATGTCCCGCGCCTCGTAGATGAGATCTAGGACGACCCCGTCCTCGACGCCCTCGCTGAACTTATACGTGTGGATGTAGCCGCCGAACACCTCCAGGCTCGTCGCCCTGTCCTTCACGAGCAGCGGCGTGCCGGTGAAGCCGATGAACACCGCGTTGGGCATCATGGCCTTCATCACCTTGTGTAGCTTGCCACTCTGCGTGCGGTGGCACTCGTCCACAAAGACGAACACTTCCCCCACCGTCTGGCTGGGGCCCGACTCCAGCTCCTTGATGAACTGGCGGAACTGCTCGTCCGTCTTCCTGTCACCCTTCGTGCCGAACTTATGCACCAGCGAGCAGAGCAGGCGCGGCTTGGCCTGGCCGAGCTGGCTCATCAAGTCGCGGCCGCTGCTGGTGCGCTCGATGGCTTCGCCCGCCTCCCGGAAGACGCCCTCGATCTGTTTGTCCAGCGCGTCGCGGTCGGTGATGATGGCGACCCGGGCGTTGGGGTTGTTCTCCAGGAGCCACTTCGCGAAGAACACCATCACGATACTCTTGCCGCTGCCCTGCGTGTGCCAGATGATGCCGCCCTTTTTCTCGTGCGCGTGCGCCTGCGCGGCCTTGACGCCGAAATACTGGTGCGCGCGCGGCAGCTTCTTTATGCCACCGTCGAAGAGCACGAAGTCGTGCATCAGCTCGATCAGCCGGTCCTTGCGGCACATTTTGAGTAGGTACTTGTCCAGCTTGAAGCGGCTGTCGTCCGCTTCGTCTTCCTTCCATTTCAGGAAGTATTTCTCCGACGTGCCGATGGCGCCGTATTGCAGCCCCTCGGAGTCGTTGCCGGCAAAGATGAACTGCACGGTGCTGAAGAACCAGGCGTTGAACTCGGGCTTCTGGTTCGAGAGGTTCTGGCGGATGCCGTCGCCGATGCTCACACGGCTGTTCTTCAGCTCCAGTACGCCGACGGCGATGCCGTTTACATAGAGCACGATGTCGGGTCGCCGCTCGTGGTTGCCCTTGAGGGTCACTTCCTCGGCAATGGCGAAGTCGTTCTGCTCCGGCTCCCGCCAGTTGATGAGATGGACGGTCTCGGTGACCTTACCAGCCTCGATCTTCACGGGCACGCCATAGCGCAGCAGGTTGTAGACGGCCTGGTTGTTTCCGTAGAGCGTGCGGCTGTGCTTGTCCGCTTCGGTGCGGAGCTTATGGATGGCGACGCTGATCTGCGCCGGTACGTAGCCGTTCCTGGTCAGCCAGGCCGAGAGCAGGTCCTCCTCGATGTTGCTGTTGTCGTCGCGGTCGGTCCAGTCGCCGAGGTAGCTGTATCGGAGTTCGTCGCGGAAGAGGGCGATGATCCGGTCCTGTGTCTCGCGTTCGGATTGGCCGACCGGGGTCATTTCAGCACCTCCCAATGGCCGCCTTTGCGAGGGCAGACGTAGCGCAGGCGCCCCGCCTTGACCAAGTTGCCCGCCGGTCGTTCCACTGCGCTTAGGGACTTGCCAATCTCCTGGGCGACCTGGGCGAGCGTCCAGTCCGGGTGGGCGCCGAGCACTGCCATGATCCGTTGAGGGGTTTTTACCAGCGTTTCTACCGGCGTTTTAGCCAGCGTTTCACCCCACCTTTCACCCCACCCTTCACCCCACCCTTCACCCCACCTTTCATCCCACTCTTCATCCAACCCGAGCTTGTCGGTCGTGGCGAGGATAATCCCCAGATAAGCAGGCGACACGTTGTTCCGCCCGATGACCAGCACGCCGCCGTCGGCATTGGGGAAGCCGCAGATCCACTTCAGGTAGTCGTCCCGCCAGGACGTTTTCCATTCGATGTGCTGGTGTTCTTTCATACCAGCCGAATTCTCCCGGTGAGCAGCTCCTGCATCATGCCCTGCTTGATCTGGCGGGCTTTGGCGAGCTTGGCCTCCAGCGCGGCGATCTCGGCGTCCATGTCGGAGAGGATGGTGGCGATGGCGGTTTGCTCGGGAATAGGAGGGAGCCCTACCTCGTAGTTCTTCACGACACTCCAGTCGGATCGAGGCATGTGAGTTCCATAGGCCGAGCTAGCCGCTTCGATGAAGCGATCTACCTTCACGAGTTGGAATAGGAACTGCGGGATGAGTTGGGGGCGCTTCGCGGTTAGCACCCATATCTCCGTCGAGCAAACCCCCTCGCGGTTTGCGAGCCAATACTTCCGAAGGTAGGCCCGGAGCTTTCCAAACAAGACGTCATCCTTCTGAAACACAGACTTAAGAGACGAACCTTCTGAGGTCATCGTGTGACCGACAAGGCATCCAGTTCCTTGGTCAATATGTTCGAGCTCGATACAGAAGTCATGACGTCCCGTCCGTCGCGGGTCGATCCGCTCCCTTCGCGGTTGGGCAATCTCACCAAACCGCTTCACCTCCCACTCCCCGCTGAACCCCGGCAGGCGTCTCTTGCCGGTGAGCAATTCCTGCATGGCGCCTTGTTTGAGCTGGCGCTTCTTGACGAGGAGTTGCTCCAGGGATTCGATGAGGGCATCCGCGGCGCTCAAGGCTTCGGCGATGGTTTCTTGTTCGGCTTTGGTGGGGGGCATGGCCACCTTCATCTTGGTAAGTGTTCCCCGAGTGATGTATGGCGTATTACCAGCGTTCACCTCAACCCGAATTCGATCAGAGAGCTTTTGCCCCATGTAATGCTGAAGGTATTTGATAGAGTTCAAAAATCCTGACAACACATAAGTTCTCTGATACGCGTTGAATTTGCCATTGTAGTAGTGGATGTATCCTACGTTCGCGCCATTCCCTGAAACAAGCAGCGCTTCGGTGTCAAACGCGTAAGTGTCAATATAGTACCAGTCTCTTGCACAAGTATAAAAGCGATACTGCCCATTTGGCGTCATCGCATTTACGTCCAACTTGCCAGTCGTGACTTGCGTGCATGTGGTTCCGAGATTGGCGACCTCCCAATCCTCCGGAATCACCCCCACCTCAGTTTGCTTGTATCCGGGCTTCAATTTCGCGCTCATGGTTGCACCGTTCCCGCGTCCGTTGCCCTGGTTTCAGATCCCTGATGGCCGGTCATTCGCCGCCTCCCAGTTCCGCCTGGATCTTCTCCAACTGCGCTTTCAGTTCCTCCTTGGATGGCAGGTAGAGCTGGTACTTGGAGGCAAAGATGTTGGCGTCTTTGGGGAGGGTTAGCTCGACCAGGGCGTCGTTCTTGCGGTGGGCCAGGAGGATGCCGATGGTGGGTAGTTCATCAGCGGTTTTGACGAATCGGTCGAAGTAGTTCACATACATCTGCATCTGGCCAAGATCCCGGTGGGCGAGCTTGTCGCGCTTGAGGTCGATGAGGACGTAGCAGCGCAGGAGTCGGTTGTAGAAAACCAGGTCCACGTAGAAGTGGTCGTTGTCAAAGGTGAAACGCTTCTGCCGGGCCTCGAAGAGAAACCCTTTGCCCAGCTCCAGTAGGAAGTTTCCCAGCCTATCAATGATGGCGGATTCCAGATCGCTCTCGGAATAGGCGGGCTTTTCCTCCAGTCCCAGGAACTCCAGCACCATCGGGTTCTTGATTAGGTCGGCAGCCTTTTCAATAACCTGCCCTTGCCGCGAAAGCGTCCGGATTTCCTCCTTGTCACGACTGAGGGCGAGGCGTTCAAAGAGAGAACTGGCAATCTGACGTTCCAGCTCACGGACACTCCACTGGTTCTGCGCAGCTTCGATCTCGTAAAAGCGACGCTCGTCGGGGTTGTCGATCGTCAGGAGGGCCACATGGTGCGACCAGCCGAGGACGAACTGCTGCGCCAATTCTGCAGACAGCGTCTGCAAAATTCCCGGCTGTCCGAGATGCGCCGTAAGGGATTGGTCAGACGCCGCCAGAGAAACTCCTAATGCTTTGCCCGGCAGTTCGATATGAGATTCAGCAGACAGTGTCTGCAAAATCTCCGAATGGCATCGATAGAACTTGCGCGACAATGCCAGTCCACGCCTGGAGCAGCCTTTGATGGCCAACTTGTCCGCAAGTTTATTGATAAGCTCCACCCCATATTCAGCTCTGTCCGCGCCATTTTGCTCGAATTCGACGATGTACCAACCGAAGAGCCAGTTCCGAACGACCAGCGCAAGGTCGACCGAGCGGGCGGCCCGGCCCTGTGTCTCCTCGTGAGTCTTGTGGCAAAGCTCGACTAGAGACTCGAAGTCGAATGCGTGCGTCATACCGTAAACCCCATCCTCTCCAGATGGCCGTTCACCTTCGCCTCCAACTCGGCCACACGACCAACCATCTGCGGCAGCGGGATCTCATAGCGTTCAGCCAGCTCTTTCACCCGCCGGGTCAGCTGCTGGCTCACGCGGTCCATCTCGCCCTGGATGGTAGCATCAAGGGCGGTGAGCCATTTGTCGTCCACCACCAGCGTCTTGATCTCCGCCTTGGTGAGCTTAGGATAGTGGGCGTAGGTCTCAGCGTCGAGCGCGGCCTCAGCCGCCTTTAAGCGCTTCTTGATGTCGGCCTCTTCGCTGTTGAGCTTGCGCCAATCGTTCAGCACGGCGGCTTCGTCTTTCGCGTCCTTGTCGCCTTTGATCTCCTTCAGC
>JAGMDA010000003.1 GCA_023128935.1 Candidatus Eiseniibacteriota bacterium
CCTGTCGCACTTCGTCGACCGGCTGCAGCAGGCAATTGGGCCGCAGGATGTGGTTGTAGGAGGCGTATCTAAGTCCAGCAGGTGGTCGCGCATCATGATCTTTGCCGACTACGAGATGAAGCGTATCTCTCAAGGGCTTCGGGATGTCGATGGCGTCCGTTCACATCTCGAGATGAGTCTGACGAATAGCATGAATCGCATTGCAGAGGGTGATACCCCGGAGTCTGAGGGAAAGATGTCGCGTTTCTGGTTCCATCTCGCAGAGGATCCGACGTTCCTGGAGAGCGAGGGCATCTTGTTTCTCCGCAACTGCGAGGTGGTCGTCTTGACCGAGCGGCAGTGCGCAACGGCCGACGGGCGTCTTTTTGATGGGGGTGGAGATGACAAATGCGCCCAGGCCTGGGCGAAACAGTTCTCTATCGACCGGGTGGCAGAAGACGTGCCGGAGTGTGCGCAACTGGAGGCCCTCTACCGACTGTTGGCGGTGGCGCGTGCGATGGAGCTGAAGGGTGCAGCACAGCAAGTTGGGCTGGATCTCTCGTTTCTTACCGACCAGTATCAATCGCAGAGTGACCGGCCTCTACCGAACTCGCTGCCAGGTCTGGCCAACGCCGCTTCGGACCAATATGTCGACGATTCAGAGAACTACATCTACACACAAGCGGCGATCGTCTGCGGGGGTGTCAGCATGGAGACCAACGTCCGACTGGAGAACATCCTCCGTAGTGAGAAGACCGGAGCGCTGTTGGAACCAGTACGGCGCCTTGCAATGCGCCTGCGCCCCGCGTTCGAGTTCTGGTGGATGGCCAATCCGATTCCGAACGGGAGCCGTCTAGGGGATGCGTGAGAACGGTTCTGGTAAGAGAATCGGCGTGACAGCCGCCACGTTTCTGGAGACACTCGACCTGGATTCCTCGATCGTGAAACAATCGTCGATCAGCGCAATGATCCACTAGGTGAGGTGCAGATGTGGGAACTCGAATCGCAGGTTGGGCAATATAAGCTGGTCCGGCCGCTCTACGTCACATTTGCTGAGGTTCTGAAGGCCGCTCTCTCGAGAGCAACGAAGGATCTGGGTATTGAGGCAATCGTGCAGACGCGGGCCAAAGGCATACCCAACTTCGCGGAGAAGGCCCTCCGCAAGCGGGGTGAGTATCCTGATGCGGTGAATCAATTCAACGATCTCTGCGGGGCACGCATAATCACGAACACAATCGACGAGATCGCACCGGTTTGTGATTTCATCCGGAAGCACTTCATCGTGGATCAAGCATCAAGTGAGGATGTGTCTCAGCGGTTGGGTGCCGGAGAATTTGGCTATCGGTCAATTCACTTCACTGTCTCGCTTCCCAAGGGAGAGTTCCAGAAGATCATCAAGGAGTTGGCCCAGCTGAAAGAAATGCACGAGGAAAGTGGGGCGGAGGCCTTTATGGCATCGCTGGGCAAGCTCTACGAGTGCCGTTCGATTGAGGAATGCCGCGATACGAGGTTTTCCCCTGGGCCGAAGTACAGAGTGGAGATCCAGGTTCGGTCACTGCTGCAACATGCATGGGCAACCTTCGTACACGACAGATTCTACAAGAGCGATTTCGATGTTCCGCTGCGGCTACAGCGCAACAGCAATCGGGTCGCAGCTATGCTCGAGGAAGCCGACGCGACCTTCACGCGCACCCGGCGCGGACTAGCTGAATACAAGACATACTTCGGAGCCTACATGACTCCGGATGAGCGATACGCTGAGATTGAGAGACTCAGAGCAGTGCTTTCCTTCGATGCCCAGAACCGACGGCTGGCGCACAGGATTGCCAGATTGGCGATTTCGTTGGAGAAGTGGACACAGGCGGAAGTGGTTCTGCAATCCTTCATTCAAGACTGGGAATCACCCGGGGATAGTTGTGCGCGATCGGCGCGGGAGATTTTAGAGGAGGCATGGAATGCGATCGAATCAAGCACAGAGAAGGTAGGCAAGCAGGCCGCGAAGAGCCGGCAAGCGCTGAAGCCGGTGGAGCGTCAGGAGGCTCTTGAGAAAGCCGAGCGACAGTTAGAGCGCCTTCGCGATTCAGAGATGGCGAGGATCGTGTCCGATTTCGGCATATCCATTTACAATCAACCGAAGAGATCGTCAGCGAGCGAACGGAGGAAGAGCAGACGCTATCTAGAACTAGCCATCGCACTGGATCGGAGAAACGTGGACCACTATGTTGCCTTGGCAGCGACCTTCGAGGATTCGGACAAAACCAGATCCCAAGCACTGGAATGGTATGAGCGCGCTTTCAACGTGGATCCAACTGAGCCGCGCGCGTTGAATGGTTTTCTTCGGTATAAGATCCTTGTTGAGAAGGATCTGCGCTTCCTGACCATTGTCCGCCCAAGCCTTGAAGCCGCCATTGCCCGGTGCCGTGAACGTGCGAGAACTGGTGTCTACCTGCCGCATGCTCACTATGACATCGGGTTGTTTGCCCTGGTGCTGGGGCGACCTTATGAGAGTCTGGCCGCCTTCGCCAGGGCAATGGATCTGAGCGATTCGGAGACTGTCCTAGGTCGGTATTTCCACCGCATGGATCAAATCCGGCGCGCGGCTGGCCGGAATCTACCAGCTTCCGACTGGGTCTGTCGCTTCCTCGCGGCTGCCAAGGTCGCTCGAGCGTGGCAAGGCGCAAGGGCTGCCACTACCCGGCTCGAGACCGTCCACGCGGAGCATGCAAAGACCAAGACCAAGCTAGAGGGTCTTCTGGAGTTGCCAGCCACAAGACAGGACAAGGCTTCTATTGCCGATGCGCGTAAGAGCGTGCGACTGGCAGGCCGTGCCTTAAGAGAGGCGAGCGCTGACGTCCGCAAAACTCGGCGGGGTATTGACAGAGCGACAGACGAAGCTGGGACGGCGATGGAAGGAGCTGCGGTCGGTGGAGCGAAACGACCATACCCCGTGTTCGCCAAGCGCGATCGAGTGCTCATCGTGGCAGGGGGGTGCGACGAAAGCGTCCAGCACACAATGGTCGGTTACAGCGCGCTACTCGATCTTGCATTCACCGGCTACAAGGGTGTGGTTATCTCCGGAGGGACGACAGCTGGAATCAGTGGACTAATTGGAGACCTGCCGTCCCCCCGCAAGGGTGGTATGCGCAAGATTGGCTATCTCCCAGACTCCTGCCCGGTGTCGACGAGTCGCCACCCTGGGTACAAGAACAATGTGTACCACACCCCCGGCACCGGGTTCTCCGCCCTTGAGCCCATTCAGAGTTGGATCGACATGCTGGCCTCAAAAGCAATCGATCCTGCCGACGTGAAGCTCCTCGGCATAAACGGAGGAAAGATCGCTGCCCTGGAGTTCCGCATGGCGTTGGCCTTCGGAGCGCGCGTTGGGGTTCTGCGCGACAGTGGTCGAGCCGTCAACGACATCCTCGAAGATGAGGATTGGAGGGACCATCCGAGCCTAATTGTCCTCCCTAACGATCCGCAGACGGTAAGGATCTTTGTGCAGGGGA
>JAGMDA010000030.1 GCA_023128935.1 Candidatus Eiseniibacteriota bacterium
GAGGATGATCCTGCGTCTTTGGAGCAGTGATTGTAGTGTGTCGCAGAAAGGTTCAACCCGAGGAGTTCAGCGGAGGGGAATATGGCGATGCTTGTGGATGTTACGGACTCTACGTTTGAAGATGAAGTGCTGCGCTCGGAAGTCCCCGTGATGCTTGATCTTTGGGCTGAATGGTGTGAACCCTGCAAGAAGCTTGAACTCAGCGTCGAGAAGATCGCCGGCAAATACGAGGGCAAGATAAAGATTTGCCGGATGGACGTTAGTTGTAATCCACGGACAGTGGCCCAATACCACGTTATGAACCTGCCAACCCTCCTCTTCATCCGGTCGGGAGAGGTGGTGGGGCAGCATGTTGGGAGCGCCAAGCCCACAGACCTCACTCGCAAGATCGAAGGCCATCTGGGGATCGCCTCAGCCTAGGCAGGTTCCTGCGGCTTGGGCTGGTTAGTGGAATGGGAAAGGGGTGCGCTCCAGTTGTGCGCACCCCTTTAGCCCTTTGGACCGGGGGCCGTGGCCGCAGGTCCACGACTGCTCTGCGGCAGCCGCGTACGCTAGGAGGGCACCATCCGCTATCGCCGTGCCGCAAGCGCCGTAAATGGTCACCACGCCTTTAATACTGGGCCAACGGGCCTACGGACTACTCACGGGCGCTGCAGACCGGTACCTCCCAAATCAAGAGCAGCAAGGGGGATAGTTCTGCCTTGGATCCATACCCCATGGCCTGCCACTCTCGATCCTGCAGGGTGCAAGTTGGATGCCAGGCACCAGCCGGTTTCTCTATGTGGTGTAATCCAGCCACTAAAGACGTTCAATCGAGATCGCCAGAATGCTCCAACTTTTGTCCAGGCGCTCAATTATCGCCGCCAACCCCTTTGCATATTTGTCCGTTCTCGTGTCCGGGTGAACCACAGGATACTGACACCCCTGAGGTCCAACACGGCACTTACCCGCTGCATCCTGCATGATTCCTCGCCGCATGCAACGGACTGGGTGCCTCGGGTGTGAGGTGGAAATGAAATGGAATGGAATGGGATGAGGGGATCGTGAACTAAGGGATTGGTTTACATAATAGACATTATGCGACCCTGTGAATAGGAGGGTGCTTCCGCCTGAATCCGAGGCGGTGCTGGCGTTACCACGGCTATCGAATCCGAGGGCCTCGTGGAGCTAACATGGCTTTCGAATGCGAGGGCCTTCTGGCGTTATCACGGCTATCGAATCCGAGGGCCTTTTCAGGAGACTCAAAGATGTGCGCACAAGTCATTGCAGGGATATGGAGCTCCTGCTGTCACTATGGATCAGGCCGAAACCATCGGTTTGGTTGTATCCTAGGTGCCCTGATCATCCTTCATTCGCAGGGAGGTTCAATTGCGGCCGCGAAGCCCCATCATCCACAGCGAACCTTCCTTCAGAATGGGATGGAAGTCCTTCTCTTGCCCGATCCTACGAGCCGGTTGGTCACCTCGGTGGTCATCGTAATGGCGGGCTCGAACCGTGAGGATCCGCGGATATCGGGCGCGAGCCATTTTCTGGAGCACATGCTCTTCAATGGTACGGATCGCCGAACGCAGAACCAGCTGTATAATGAGGAAGATGCGGCGGGTGGCTTCAACAATGCTTTCACGCGCAGAACCCATGCAGCCTACATGATGACCATGCCAGCGGACCGGTTGAACCTGGCCCTGGATCTGCAGACTGACATGCTATTTCACTCAAGGATTCCGGGACCCAAGTTTGAGAAAGAGCGTGGCATCATTTTGGAAGAGCTCGAGAAGGACCGTGAGAATCCATCCTATGAGCTCAGACGCATGCTCCAGCTGGAGACCTATCCGCAGTCCAGCTACGGGCTTCCGGTGCTTGGAACTGAGCACTCCATTCGAGAGCTGGAGCGCCGCGAAATCTACGCCCATTACAAGCGCCTATATGTCCCCGAGAATATGGCGGCCATCCTCTTGGGTGGATTCGATCCACAGAAGGCTCTCGCTCTGCTGGACCAGAGCCTGGGAAAGGAGCGTCCCACTGGGGCGTGGACGCAAGCACCGCCCTCCCCCGCTCCAATCCGCGCAGACCGGATCATTCGCCATAGTATGGAGCTGAGCGCGTCACGTGTGCGGGTGATCTGGAATGGTCCCGATCCTGGCGAGGCGGCCTTCCTGGCCTTGCAGGTAGCAGCGGATCTGATGATCGGGGACACGAGCTCTCCGCTTGGGCGGGCGCTGGAGAAACGCTTCCCGGGGAGCGTTATTTCCTGCTACGGCAGCATTGAGGCCGGCCCGGGCTTTGGGCGCCTTATTGTGGATGCGGATCTCCAGCCCGGCACCGCGCTTGACGATGTGTGTCGCTTCATGCGCGAGACGGTCCCGCATATCGAGCCTCCAGATGAGTCGCGCATCGCGGGCTGGAAGGTATCTCAACGGGCGCAGCAGATCTTCGCGCGGCAGCGTTCCTACATGTTTGCGCCCTTCTATTCGGAGGTTGTTGCTCTACAGGGTCTCTGGGGCCTCGAGACGCGCCTGCTCCAGATCGGGGAGCTGGCAGCACAGGAGGTCCGTTCCGCCGCTCAGCGGCTGGCCAGAGGGCCTTCCTGGGCCATCCTCGTTGAGAGCTGCGCCGCCGGCAGCCATGGATCTGCAGGCGGGATGCCTGAAGGTATCCCCGGCGCTACACCGCCTGGTAGGCCTGGTGCCATGCCGGGTGGCACGCCAGATGCGAAAACTAGTGCTATGCCGGGTGGCACGCCAGATGCGAAAACTAGTGCTATGCCGGGTGGCACGCCAGACGCGAAACCTGGCGCCATGCCGAGGGCGATTGCCAGTGACCCTTCTGGCACGGCCGACGAGAACTTGGCATCCGCGGTAGAGGTCAATGGGATATACAATGCTAATGCGATACATGAAGAATCGACCGCAATCCCCTGCCCCATCCATGACAGCGTCCTTTCAAATGGAGTTCACGTCATTCATGTGGGTGCCCCGGATGATGGATCGCTCTCGATCTATGTGCTCATTGAGGGACGCAATTACCTGGAACCCAAAGGCAAAGAGGGCATCACCGAGCTGCTCCACAGACTTCTGAGTACAGGTGCTGGGGACTGGGACGAATCTCAGCTCGATGAGGTCCTGGCGCGGATCGGTGGCGACGTGCAGACTGCGGACAATTCTTTTATTCCCTTCGACGATTACTACACGCGACGCGATTTTTCCTTCATCCGGTTTCAGGCGCTGGCGGAATTCTCGCAGGAAGCCTGCGATCTGCTTGGGAAGATGCTGCGGGAGCCGCGCTTCGAAAAGGCGGTTGTAGAGCGTGAGCGCAGCCGAGTCATATCCCGGCTGCAGCGCGACGCCGTGAGCGCGCGCCGCATTGCTGGCAGGGAGCTGTGGCGGCTACTCCTTCCCGAAGGCCATCCCGAGGAGCGCTCCCCATACGGGACAACCGCCGGGTTGGAGCAGATCACGTTACAGGATTTACGGGCCCATCACAGGCGATTGCTCGATCCGCGCCGGATCTGGATCGCCATTGTGAGCAGTGCGCCCACAGAAACCGTCCGTGCATGGGCAGAGGGTCTCCTACCGCCGTCCTTTTCCTCCGACTCCCCTACTCTGGGCATGAGTCCTGAGGGTTATGCGACTTGGCTGGAGCGTGATGGGCTGGGCGAGCAGATCGCAGCGGCTTTTGACCGTGTGGCGCGAACCACAAGGCCGGGCTCAGATACCCAGGCCGGCGGTCCCCCAGAGCGCTCCATTCGGTGGCTCACAGGGGGTGGCACCCGGGGATACGTTCTAGAGGCCCTGCTCCTGCCTGAGCACCTGCCGGCGGCTGGTTCCGCCGCAGTTGCCACTGCCGGGGTTGCAGAGGATGCCTACCGAGTCGCGACAAGCCTCCTCTCCTCGCGCTTGGCCTTCCGTCTACGCGAGGAGCAGGGCATGGCCTACAGCATCGGGGCAAGCGTCAAGCGCGTTGGCAGCCGGGCGCTCTACATAGCCGGCGCCGGTACCAGGAAGGAAAACCTCGGCGCAATGGCTGGCGGTTTCGTGCGCGTGCGCGCCAAGGCCATGGGGACAGCGGGCGCCGAGGAGATCCGGCGCACAGCCAGCAAGATCTATGGCCGGAGCCTCCGCAGGCAGGAAGTCCGTCTCAATCAGGCCATGTACAGCGTCTGGGCCGCGCGCGACGGGCAAGAGTCCGGGGCCTGGTGGCGGCAGGCCGAGCAGTGCCGCCGGATTCCGGAGGCGTCGGTTGCGGCGGCGTTGGATGTAATCGCGCGCGCGGAATCTTCCGTCCTCATCGTGGTGGAATGATCGAGGTCTTCGTCGCCGCGCCTCGTCCTCCTGTCTCTATGGCATCCGCCGTGAACTCCCCGGCGGAAGACGCCCCCACAAGCGGTGCATGGTCGGTCAATCGCCCAGATGCCCTAGGTGGGCATGATCTGCGTCATGATGCTTGGAATCGACCATCCGACGATATTGGCTGTTGCATGGGCCAGCACCGCCGGCAGAAGGCTCCCCGTCTTCTCGCGGTAGTATCCGGCAATTAGCCCGAGAGCCGTGCACGAGACGATGATTTGCACCAGGAACACGCCCGGGAACCTACCCAATAGGCAGAGGTGACCCAGGCCAAACATCAGTGCACAGACGGCCACAGGGAGGCTGATCCATACCCGGAATAGCCTGAAGCCGTAGCGCTTCAGCGGATCGAGAAGGCTCTGGATCAAGCCTCGGTAGAAGACCTCTTCGCATGTGCTGGCTATCACCCAGACAGAGACGATCAATTTGAGCATTCCCCTTGTGGAAGGCATCTCGGAGCTCCCCGCCCCACCCCCACCCCCACCCCCACCCTGTGGACCGACCAGAGCTGACGTCACAACCATGCCAAGGAGGAACAAGCCGCTCTCGATGACAACAGTGGCGAGCACGGCGCGGATCAGTGGAGAAAAACCGGCGCCGCGGAACCCGAACGCCCACCAGTTGCCCTTGCCGAAGATGCGCATCAAGATTAGGGAGCTGATCAGGAATGAGAACTGAGAGACATTACCGCTGCTGATCCAAGGGTATGATTCGCGCAGGGATTGCAGCAGATCCAGCCTGGGGAGCACAAAGACGCACACCCAGTAGATGCACACCGTCATGGCAATGACCATGACCAGCCTTGTAAAGGATTTCATCCCTCGTCTCTTTCCCCAACCTTGAAATGCGCGGCGCCGCCTTCGCTGATACCGACACTGGTGAAGAGCTTCATTCTACTTCGAGCAAAGCAGGATCTTTCTGGTCGCCCGATCGGAGGGCAACGCCTCGATCTGTGGAAAGTATCGATGCAGCTCGCGTTGAACATCATCAAGGCTGTAGTCGATCTCACGGCCGGCGCCCAGGAGATCGTTGTTGGCATCATCCATAGCCACGAACTCGAAGATCAGGTCTTTCTTGGCGAGGGCACTCATCAAACGGGCGATACGGTCGAACGATTGTCGGCCGGTGATATGCAGATGATGCATGAGAGCCAGGCACAGAACCACGTCGGAGGTGGCGCGCTCGATAAGAGAGGGATACTGAGCGGACATAAAGCCGAATGCGGGTGTGGGACAGAGTACGTCTGACAAGAGCGGCGTGATGGAGAGGCTGTCGGCCTTAGCCCGCGCATAGAGGCGGCTGATGCAGGTCTCGCTGCTGTCGATCGCGATAATGCGCGCGCCTGTTCTGGCTGCCAGAACCGAGAAGACGCCCGTGTTGCATCCCAGGTCACAGATGGTTTCCGGGTGAAGCCGGTCGATGAGTGCGCTCACGGCCTTCAGCTTCGCTTCCTTATCAACATCGGGTGCAATTTGTTCATAGTACGGGGCCCAGACATCGGGGTGCACATCGAAGCGGAAGGCCTTGAGTTTGCGCCTAAGGGTGCCAAAGAAGCGGGCACGAACTGTGCGGTCAACGGTGATCGGCGCCCTGTTGGCCGCTTGCCGCAAGCGGGTCTTCAGTGCCGGGGTGCTTTGGATGCGCTGATCAACCCACAAGCCAAAGCCATCGAGCGGATGGGTCAGCTTGTAGGCGAAGGTGGAGCACTGAACGAATGCCTTTCTGGAGATCCCGGCGATGTTGTCATGTAGGAGCGCGCGAGCTACGGCACCATGGCCCTGCGCGCAAAGCGCCAGGGGGCGCAGGAAGAACGCCTGGAACTGATCATAGGCGGGCCAGATGACCGGGGTTTGGATCTCGACAATCGATGTCAGGTCGACAAAAAACGGCTGCGTGCCCCGGAAGAGGATGTTCCAGGGATAGGCGTCTTGCAGGATGGCGCCACGGTCCAAGAGCGCGGAGAGGAGATCAATCGTGACTGCGGCGGCATCGAGCAGCATGGCCGGGCACCACTCGACACAGTAGGATGTGGGGCTGATCCTTTCATGCTTCAGGACCAGACCGAGATCCGCGTCTTCGATGGCCAATCCGGTGATGGAACTGGGCACAAGGTGATGCTCCGCAACGAGTGCATCGATCGTCCCGTCGGTAAAGAGGCTTTTGTAGAAAGGTGTTTGCTCAACGCGGATGGCACGGTAGTATCCACCGTCGTATTGAAAGACGTAACCGTTCGGATCGACATAGGATGAGGGGTCTCTGTCTATCTCGATCAACCGCAGGCGCTTAGCTGTGCCACTATCCCCAAGGCCAACACGTGTGTCGTTCCGCTGTACTGAGGTCAAGGGTTCACCACCCTCCTTCCCAGACACCCCATCGGCTGGCCTGCGGGAGCTGGAGCCGCGCACTGGATAGCCCTCACCCTCTCTCTGGAGCTTGGCTCCCTGCGTAGCAATCACGCCTCTTTCCGGGAGTTCTCCTCAGGTTTGGGATCGCGCGGCTCATCTGGATGCTTGGACGAGGAAAATTTCTTGAAGCGCGATTTGAGCAGGCGCCAGGGCTTGAAGATGACGGCCGAAAGAGCGCCGAAGATAGCGACATAGGCAATCTGATGAAGAACGGAAAGAAAACCGGGGTCGACATAGGCATGGGCGGTACCTGGCGAGAGAAAGAGCGCCATGGCCACGATGGCAAGCGTCATGGGCATAGCCAGGAGCGGTCTGCGCATAACCTCCTCCCTGATGAGCGGGCCTGCCTTGCGACTTCCCCGGGCAAGAGAGCCTCTTGACCGGGCTCCATGT
>JAGMDA010000300.1 GCA_023128935.1 Candidatus Eiseniibacteriota bacterium
CGTTGCGACCCTCGCGACTGAGAAACGACGCCCTCGTCCGCGCAAACGCACCTGCCAACGCCTCTGTGTCACCCCGTTCCGGCCAACACCGGCGCCAGAGCCCGGCCCCCTGAACCCATTTGCCTTGCCCTGGACCCTCGGCAGCGGGCTCTACACGCCAGAATGAGAACTGCTGCTATTATTGGCACAGAGCGCTCTGATGTGAGTAGCCAACGCGATCTGCGGAAGGTAAGATCTGACCGACAGAGGCGATGTACTCTCATTGGAGAATACGCGATGACAACACGAGAGAAGAAGGTGGCAACGATTGTTGGTGGTGGGAGCAGTGCGCACGTTCTGATCCCGTTCCTGTCCGGGGCTGATCTCGAGGTCAACATCCTCACACGAAGGCCTACGGAGTGGTCGCAAGAGGTGGAGCTGCAGCTGCAGTCGATCCACGGAGAACTGAAAGAGACGTTCAAGGGTTCCCTGACGAAGATCAGCGACAAGCCAGCCGAGGTTATCCCACAGGCCGATTTCATCATTCTTTGCATGCCTGTGTGTAAGTACCGCATCGCGCTTCACGTCCTCGCCCCGCATTTGGAGAAGAATAAGGCAGTGTTCGTCGGGGCCATCTATGGGCAGGCGGGGTTCAACTGGATGGTGGGCGAAATCGAGCAGAAGTTCGAGCTGAGCAACGTCACCACCTTCGCCGCAGGGCTGATCCCGTGGATTTGCCGTGTCATCGAGTACGGCAAGGTGGGGGTGACCTACGGATGCAAGGAGATCAACGTAGTGGCGGTGTCGCCGCCAGAGCAGTTCCGTACCCTCAACGATCTGTTTCTGAAGAACATCTGCGAGCGGTGGCTGAAGAAAGGCGCATTCCGGCAATCCGCTAACTTCCTGTCGCTCACGCTCTCCGTCGACAATCAGATCATCCACCCCTCACGCTGCTACGGCCTATTTCTCAGCCACGGAGGCAGGTGGGCTAAGAAGGAGGACATACCGTACTTCTACCGCGACTACGACGAGAGGTCGGCTGCCCTCTTGGGAGAGCTGGACGGAGATTACTCCAAGATTCGCGATGTTATAAAGGCCAGGTATCCCGACAGGGATTTCACATACATGCTGGACTACCTGGCGCTCGAGCGCTTGTCGAACAAGTCTGAGAACACGGACATCCGCGAGTCTTTTACCACCTCGCTGACATTGGGAGCGATCAAACCACCCACCGTGCATCAGGAGAACGGCGAGTGGGCGATCGACACGAACCACCGGTTCTTTACCGACGACATCCACTACGGCCTGTGCATCGCCAAGTGGGCGGCGGACCAACTCGCTTTGGCAGTGCCGACGATCGACAGAATCATTGAATGGGTTCAGGAGCTCCGACACGAGAAGATCATTGACAACGGCAAGCTGTTGCTGGAGAGCGAGAACCTGACGACAGAGTTCCTTTCCGGCGTCCCTCCAGTTTATGGCTTTGATTCCATCGATGGGATCGTGGACTAAAGGTCCAGGAAGTCCGGAGGTTCCCGATGGCGACCCTGCGGAGGGCGACTATGTCGACGCGTATTGCGACTGTCATTTTCCGCCATCATGATCCAGGGTTTCTCACAGTCTTGATCCAGGCTCCCCGAGACCACGCTTAATGCGACCGTACATCCTCCGTTTTCAGGTTTCAAGTTTTCCACAACCGGGTTTTTGGTGTTTGCGGTAGCTCTGACCCTTCATGACGACTAAGGGAACGCAGACACATATCGCTTGACACCTCTGTCACGCCAGCAGGCAGATGATCTTCGGCGAGAGGCATCTACGCCGATTGCT
>JAGMDA010000301.1 GCA_023128935.1 Candidatus Eiseniibacteriota bacterium
TCCTCCATGGCGCCATAGAGGTATTCCTCAACCACTCTGGGGATCCGGTGGATCTCATCCACAAAGAATACGCCCCCTGGATGCAGGCTGGTCAGCAGCCCCACCACCTCACTGGCGCGCTCCAAGGTCGGTCCGCTGGTCGCGACCATCTCCGTCCCCATCTCCCCGGCCAGCAGGTTTGCCAGGGTCGTCTTGCCGAGCCCCGGCGGTCCATAGAAGAGAATGTGCTCGAGCGCCTCACCCCGCTTTCTGGCAGCTTGAATGAGGATCGATAGGTTCGCCTTGAGGTGCTCCTGGCCAATGAACTCATCCAAGCTCCCAGGGCGCAGGGACCGATCTTGCTTGGGTCCCTGTTCACCGCGCCTCGGATCCACCGGGTCTCCTTGCACCTTTGGAAATCCCCCTCACAAGCCCCAGCTACTTCCTGCGCTCCAGGGCCGCTGTGACCAGCGCAGCTGTGGTCTCTGCCGGCACACCTTCCGCAACGACGCGGCGGATGAGTCTTAGCGATTCCGCACGCCCCAGGCCCAACGCAGCGAGGGTATCGACTGCATCGGCAGCCGCGGAACCCGCAGCGGGAAGCTCTGGCACCCCGCCACCGCTCTCAACCTTTCCTGCAAGCTCTACGACAATTCGCGCTGCCGTGCGCTTCCCGATACCGGGAACCGCCTGAAAGCAAGCATGATCTCCGGCCTCAATGGCCGCGCATATCTCCTGCCAGGAGAGATGAGACAGGAGGCTCATAGCCAAACGCGGCCCGATGCCCGGGATGCCAAGCAGCACCCGGAAGATTCTACGCTGCGCCTCATCCTGGAAGCCGTAGAGCTGCCAGCTATCGGGGAGCACGCGGAGATGGGTGAAAAGCCGAACCTCTGGCGAACCGCCTGGCGTTGAGAGCAACCGACGCATAGCCTCGCAGACCCCAGAAGGCGCCTGGAGGCTGAGCGAGATGCCCCCCACCTCGACGAGGAGTTGCCCCTCCCCCACGGAGATCAAGTTGCCCTGCAGCCCTTCAATCATCGGAGAACCTCGCCGACAGCGGCGATGTGCGTAACGGGCACCATGCGGTGGACATGGCAGACGGCCACGGCAAGTGCATCAGCCTCATCCGGCAAGAGCCCCTGAGGCGCTCCCTCTATCAGGTGTGGCACCATGGCCTGCACTTGCTCCTTCGAGGCGCTTCCGGCCCCGGTCGATGCCATCTTTACGAGCCGCGGCGCATACTCAAAGAGCGGCACCCGCTCGGTCAAAGCTGCAATCATGAGGGCCCCGCGAGCATGGCCCAGAACAAGCGCCGCCCGAGCGTAGCGCCCCATGAAGCATTCCTCCATGGCTATGGCATCGGGCGACCATCGCTGAACTACCCCCAGCAGGCCGTCGTGAAGCTTGAGCAAGCGGACGCTGAGTTCTTTGCTGCGGGGGGCCTTGATCACTCCTGCATCCAACCAACGGATGCGGGCATTTTCAGCTGCAATCACCCCGTAGCCCGTACACAGGGAACCAGGGTCAACACCAACAATAACCATTCCATCTCCCGCCAAGCCCGTTTTCAGGGCGTAGGATGCTCCGCCTGCAACCGGTCCAGTGCCAAAGCTAACTCATTGCAGTGCTCCGGATGCAAGTAGGCCAGGTCAATGGACCTGGCGCCATGGTAGCCGCAAGCCTCTCGGAGAGCAATCCGGACGGCCAGCACCTGAGAATACAACCGCCTTCAGGGCACCTGGTATCGCACGCTCAAGCGCGGGCAACACAGTGTGGATGCCTTTTGGGAAGACAGCGTCCAGATGGCAGCCTATTCGCTCTTGAGCTTCTCCATTGTTTCAGGGGAGATATCGAAGTTGGAGTAGACCTTTTGGACGTCATCGTGGTCCTCAATCATCTCCAACAGACGCAGTAGCTTACGCGCGCTATCCTCTTCCACCATCACTGTGGTCGAGGGAATTTTCGTCGGCTCCTGTGAGATCAGTGTTATGCCTGCCTCTTCCAGGTTGGCGCCGATTTGTACCAGATCATGTACAGCAGTGTAGATCTCATAGACGTCTTCAGATTCCGTATCGATGTCCTCTGCGCCCGCTTCGATGGCCAGCTCAAAGAGCTTCTCCTCCTCGACAGAATGCTTGCCAACCGTGATAACACCTTTGGGCTCGAAGAGGTAGGCCACACAGCCGTTGTCACCCATGTTCCCGCCGTACTTGCCAAAGAGATGGCGCACCTCCGCCGTCGTTCGGTTCTTGTTGTCGGTGAGCACCTCAATCAGGATCGCCACGCCTGCCTGGCCATAGCCTTCGTATGTGTTCTCCTCGTAGGTCACGCCCGGAAGCTCACCGGTCCCCTTCTTGATTGCGCTCTCGATGTTCCTGGCCGGCATGTTGGCCGCCTTGGCACCTGCAATGCCCGTACGCAATCTGGCATTACCATCGGGGTCCCCACCGCCCTCCCGGGCGGCAATAGTGATCTCCTTGATGAGACGAGTGAAGATCTTGCCGCGCTCGGCATCCGCCTTTCCCTTCTTCCGCTTGATCGTGCTCCATTTGGAATGCCCACTCATGCCCTTTCTCGCCTCCTGCACAGTCCGTCTTCACCCTGATGGAAGGATGATGCCTGCGTTGGGTCTCAGGCGTTTGCCTCTTGCATCTCCTGCTTGAGCACCTCGACAAGCTTGCCCATGACCTCGCGCGGGACCTCTTCGTAATGTGAGGTCTCCATTGAGAAATGACCCCGGCCCTGGGTCATGGAACGTAGGCGCGCCAGGTATCCAAAGAGTTCACCCAAAGGCGCCTCCGCCTGAATAATCTGGCGCTTGCCTTCCACCTCCATGCCTTGGATACGGCCCCGGCGGCCGCTCATGTCACCCATGATATCACCCGTATACTCCTCCGGCACTACTATCTCGAGCTTCATGAGCGGTTCGAGAAGCATCGGCCTGCACTGCATGAAACCGTCTTTGAAGGCCATCGTCCCTGCCATCTTGAAGGCGTTCTCAGAGGAATCGACATCATGGTAGGATCCGAAGTGAAGCGTTACTTTGACATCCACAATGGGATACCCGACCAGTACGCCACGACCCATAGTTTCCCGCACACCCTTCTCCACGGCCGGGATGAACTTCGACGGGATGACACCCCCCACAATGGCGTTGATGAACTCAAATCCATCTCCGCGCGCAAGGGGCTCGATTTTCAGGTGAACATCGCCATACTGACCGCGTCCGCCGGTTTGCTTCTTGTATTTGCCTTGCATGTCATCGATGCGTCCCTGGATCGTCTCTCTGTAAGGAATCCGCGGTTTCCTCGTCTCGGCCTCCACCTTGTTGCGGGCCTTCAATCGCTCGATCTGCACGTCGATATGCTGATCCCCCATCCCGCTAAAGAGCGTCTGCTTCAGTGCTGAATCGACACGCAGCTGCAAGGTCGGATCATACTCCTGGAGCCGCGCGAATCCCCCGGCGACCTTCTCCCCTTCACCGCGTCCCACCGCGACTACTGCTACGGTGTGGGGGGGCACAGAGAACGGTACCGGTGTGACCATGACCCGCTTGTCCTTCGGGCAGATCGTGTCGTTCGTAGCAGCGCCCTTGAGCCTTGGGGTGGCACCGATATCGCCACATACGAGACACTCCAGTTCGATCCTTTCCTTGCCTCGCAGAGCATAGAGCGCCCCGATGCGGGCCGAACTCTGCTTCCTGGGGTTGTACACGTCGCCTGTGGTGATCGTACCGGAATAGCACCGCAGGAGCGAGTATTCACCCAGCCTCTCGTCATAGTAGGTTTTGAAAATGAAGGCCACTGGCACGCCATCGATGCGCCCGTCAAGTGGCGTTGCCTCCTCCTGCCCCTCACGCAGCGCCCTAACCGGATGGGCTTCGAGAGGTGACGGTCCCCATTGGGTGAAGAAGGCCAACAGCCGATCCAGTCCAATCATCTTCTCTGCCGAGACAGCCAGGATCGGGTAGATTGTTCCCTTCTGTACCCCAGTGCGCAACCCCTGAAGCATCTCCTCAGCGGAAAGCTCTCCCTCCTCAATGTATTTCTCCAGCAACGTGTCATCGCTCTCCGCGGCTGCCTCGCTCAAAGAGCCACGTATTTCCTCCGTTCGCCCCTGGAGATCCCCTGGAACATCGCCTTGCTTGCTTTCGCCCTTGCCTACATCCATGTACGCTTTGCTCTCAACTACATCGATGACGCCCTTGAATTCAGTCCCCGCGCCAATAGGGAGGCAGAAAGGCACAGCGTGGTGCGTTAGAGCAGCCCCGATACTCTTTACCGTGGCCTCGAAATCCACCTGGTCCTTGTCCAATTGATTGACCAGGAAAAGAGCGGGTTTCCCCGCCTTGGCGACCATATCAAAGAATCGCTCCGTTTCCGGTTCTACACCGGCCGTAGCGTTGATCATAATCACCGCTAAATCGGCCACATAAAACGCAGCTTCAGCATCTCCACAAAAATCAGCAAACCCTGGAGCATCAAGCAGATTGATCTTGTATCCCTGCCATTCAACTGGCGCCAATCCCATCGATATCGTCATCTTCCGCTTGAGTTCTTCTGGACTGGAGTCAAGAACCGATGTCCCCGCGCTAGTCTGTCCCAACCGCGTTGTAGCACCCGTCTTGTACAGGATCGCCTCGGCCAGCGTTGTCTTGCCGGTTCCTCCCTGTCCAAGCAGGACCACGTTGCGAATGTTGGCGGAATCGTACTTCTTCACTTCCACTCCCCCTTGCCCGGCTCACACCAAGCCTTTCTTCCTCGCGTCATACCACATTGATCTACCCGCTCACCTTTCCCACCAAACAACGACTCCTGACCGTATCAGAGAGCTCTCTTGTATGCAATCTGTTACCCGGTGCGAGGATCCAACCCCATCACTTGCACCGTCTTGTCCCCTATGGGCTGCCAATCCGGCAGAGCATGCCGCTTCGCAGAGACAAAAAAAGGGCGCCGGTTTTTACCAGCGCCCTCTCTGCATAGCTCCCGGCAGCGTCCTACTCTCCCACGCAGTCGCCCACGCAGTACCATCGGCGCTGGAGGGCTTAACGACCGTGTTCGGAATGGGAACGGGTGTTGCCCCTCCGCCATTGCCACCGGAAAAACCTAATCACAGTTGCCTTATCTGTCGGCAATCTGCATTTCAAAAAAGAAACAACTGGGAAGGCGGAATGCCGAAATACCAAGCGATTCGTGCAATAAACGTCCGATCAAGCCGCACGGCCGATTAGTACCGCTCGGCTGAACACATTACTGTGCTTACACCTGCGGCCTATCAACCTCCTAGTCTCGAAGGGGCCTTTAGGGACCTTATGGTCCGGGAGAACTCATCTCAGGAGGGGCTTCGCGCTTATATGCTTTCAGCGCTTATCCCGGCCCAACATAGCTACCCGGCGATGCCGCTGGCGCGACAACCGGTACACCAGAGGTGCGTCCATCCCGGTCTTCTCATACTAGGGACAGCTCCTCTCAAGTCTCCTGCGCCCACGATGGATAGAGACCGAACTGTCTCACGACGTTCTGAACCCAGCT
>JAGMDA010000302.1 GCA_023128935.1 Candidatus Eiseniibacteriota bacterium
CGATCAGGAAACCGCTCTGCTCGCAGACCGGTCCCCTTTGATCCACACCCCACAGGAACAACGGGCCCGCGATCCCCTGGCTGCCAAGCATTACCATAGACTCTAGTTCACCCTGTGCAATGCCACGCTTATGGCTCTCCTGGATCTTGTAGATCAAACCCTGCCGGATTGCGTTACGGTCCTGCAATGTCACTCTGAAACCGGAAACATTTGGCTGCATCGGTGCCCGCAGGCGGACCACCCCTCGCCGGAAGACCTCTCCACTTTGCATCCCCGTGCAGGGGATCTCTAGCGAGCTGGTCATTGACAACAGCTCGTTGCCCTTCTGATCCAGGAAGAACAGATGGGCATGGATCTGCATCCATTTTCCGCTGCGCCCCTCCATCGAGATGCATACCATCTCTTCTTCAGGAATGTCCAAGTACAGGAAAACCTCTTGCGCTCCTCCAACCCCCCTCAGAATGGCGCCGTCAGCATGGAAATGGATCTCACCCCTGGCTTCCACCGGAAGCGCCTCAAGCTCCACCTGTTTGGCCTGCGCGGAGACCCCCACAACCGCCAGTAATCCCGGCCATAGGAAAATGACAAAGGCGGGGACCTTCACAGCCCCCGCCAATAAACCTACCCACCCTCGCAAGTGAGGCCCCCTAGAACCGGAAGTCAACCGCGATTCGATGTATCCCGCCGAGTTCACTCATGTCTGTGAAGGCATAATCCATGGTCGCCTCCGCATTCAAGCTCGTGGGCACCTTGAACCCGAATCCCAGGCCCAGCCCATCGGCATCATAACCAAACCCGTATCCGCCGCGCAGGCGAATGAAGTCCTTGTAGCCCACCTCCATTCCGATGTTAGCTCGTTCGTTGTTGTCAGGGGGATGGGAGAACTCAGCCGATGTGAGCGCTGAGTACACTTCGCTCTCGTATACGCTCATCGACATTCCCACACGGAACACCGTTGGCATCTTGACGGACTTCGTGATGAATTCCATGTCTGACCCGATGTTCTGAATCGCCATCCCAATGCGCAGCGATTGGTACCCCGTGTCATACAACGTACCGAAATCGAACGTGTAGGCGCTTGCGCTGTAATCGGCCAGCGATGAGTGGATATAGTTGAAGGTCAAGCCTGCAGAGAACTTGTCTGTCAGCGAGCGTGCATAGGTTATGCCCACGCCCACATCCCCATTGTCAAACTTTGTCCCGTCACCCTCAGGCTTATAAACCGTACGAACCACTTGCTCGGGCATATAGAGGCTCCGGGCATGGATCGCCATCATCCCAGGCACATACTTCGGATCAAAAACATAAGCCGCATGCGAAAAGGAGATATCCGCTGCCCAATCACAGTGGTTTAGAGCGATCACGTTTCGCGTGATCCTCGCCACCCCGGCAGGGTTCCAGTAAACCGCAGAGGCATCGTCCGCAATGGATGTGAACGCTGCGCCCATGCCCGCCGCCCGGGCCCCAATCCCGATTTTCAGGAACTGGCCCCCTTGTGTTCCAACCTTCTCGAATTCCCGGGCTCCAAAGGCCGCTCCGGGAAGACCGAGCATGAGAACGGCAACAAGCACCACCCCTCTAACCGCCTTGCTATCCATGAGTACTCACTCCCCGCTACCTGCTAAACCCACCACGCGCCAGCCGTCGGCATCCGATCCCCTCCTGCGGCCCGCCGCGGCCATCGATTACCGGATCACGGTAAACCTGTCCACAAAGGTTTCATCCCCACACGTCACCGCATAGAGGTAGACCCCGCTTGCGATGTCCTGCCCGTTGCGAGAGATCATATTCCACTCGATCGTGCCCCTCCCCCTGCTTCCATCATGATGCAGCGTCTGAACCAGATCACCCGCTATCGTGTAGATTCTAAGCGTGCACTCACAATTCGGCAGCCTGGCAAAATCGATGTGTGTTCCGGTCGGGTCCCGATCGCTCGGAGTCAGATCCCAATCCGCGGAGCGTCGCCAGGGGTTCGGCACTACCATTACCGAGTCCTTCCAGCTACCGTCGGTCACAGCTCCCCATAAGGGCCGCACACCTTCCAACTCTACGGCTGCCGGTTGGCTCGCCAGCTCCCGCCACATAATCTGCCCGCTATCCAGGGTGTCCTGCCAGCAACTGTATGCCGTTACGTCATAGAAATAGATCATCCCATTTTTTAGTCCCATCGTATCTACATACCTATAGCGCCCAATATCATACTCATATAGGAGGGAGTCCTCAATCACGGGATGGGGCAGCGTGTCAACAATTGCCACGTATGGATTCATATAGTCATCAAGTAGCAACTCCGTGCCCTCCGGCTGTTTGCGCTCGTTATTCACAGATAGATCCGCTATCAACTGCCACTCTTCCGGCGTGGGACCGGTTGACCCGATCGGACGCGTCCAACCCTCCACGCGCCAGACCCTGTAACCGCAGAACCGGATCTCTCCTGAGATCGGATCGGCCACCAGCTCCGAGGAGTTATTCCACTCGATCACGATGCGGTGGTCCTTTTCTACCCGCGCGCGCTTACTCGGATCCTCCGTGCTCGTCGTTGGTGGGGGCGGTGCCACTGTCCCCACCCAATGAATAAGCGTCTCAAGTCCATCGCACTTGTCCGCTGTCGCCTGCAACGGCGTGCAGCAGTTGCAGTCATTGTCTACCCAGCCCGGGTAGTTCCCATCCGGGTTGCACTCCGTGTTCTTTACTACCACAGGCGGCGCAATGCTGTCGCACGGATCGTGCCACTCCAGCGGATCGCTCCCTACCGGGATGCGCAAGCAGGTCTCGCGACCGCCACACCCCGTGTCCTTCAGTCCATCAGTGTCACGCCAAGCCCCATTGTACACTCGCTGCGCCATGATCGCATTCGCCACCAAGCCCTCCTCACCATTCCCGATCACAAATGCAACTTGGAAATTCAGTGACTCTCCGGGCAATAGCTCCTTGAACGGCCCCCCACTGAAGCAGTACCGGTAGTCCGCCGGCTGCCCCGTCGGGCGCTTTGGCAACTCATGGCTCGATATAAGATCGTATCGCTCGAAATCATTCCGCGGATCCCCGTCCGGATAGGTTCCACTGCCACTAAAAAACCGCAGGCTACTGATTTCGACCCGCTCTGGCGCCCGCTCACCCAACGGATCCGTTGTGTGGCCTAGGAACATCCCGCCGAAGTATCCATCCAGCGGAGTTAGATCGTCGGCGGCATTTCCCCCGGTTACACTGCCCGGCGTGTCTCGCATGTAGGCAATGTCAATGTGCAGATCCTGCTCCGCGCATATTCGGTGTTCCCCATTGCGGTCATCACACTCGTACGTGATTGTCCTGTCAATGTATGTTGTGTCTATAGAAATAAATGCGCCCCCGTCATCCGACCAATAGCCCGGTGCGTCTTTCCTCCCTGCATCCGAATCGACAAAATACCCGATGTAGATTTCACGCAGGGTTTCGAATCCGTTGTTCAAGATATCGTACTCAAACCCCACAAACTCATCCGCGCCCTCCGTCGACCAGGCAAAGCTATTCTGCGTGATCTTTATGTGTAGCGGCCTGTGCCTGGGATAGATTTCTATGGCCCGCTCGCTGTCGTCCCAGTACTCGCAAGAGAACATCTGCTGCGAAATTGCCGCGTAATCCTCATCGATTTGCCCATCGCCGTCATCATCCTTACCGTTGAGTGGATCCTCATCAATCTCCCCATCTCCGTCGTCATCCCCGCCGGAGGTCGAGAATCCCGCGCGATCACCGCCGGTTGCGCCCTCAAAGGTCGTGTAGATCGTATCTATCGGATCCAAGCTCGGTAACAACTCCGTCTCGTACGCACCGGTTGAGACATAGGCCAGATTGTCACTCGCTACCGCCCCGAACCAGAGCGCCGCGCAATAGAGAAACTCTCCGCCCTTCCAGCCAGCCCCAAATGAATCCGCCCAACCTGGGTTCCCGATCACCCCCACATTAGTGACCATCACTTCCAGCTGACCCACATTGTGGTAGAAAAGATTCGGCGTACGGATCGCGTACAAGGACTGCCCCGATTCTTCGGGCGCAAGTGCGTTCATTCCTTCCCAATAGGCACTACATGCACTCACCGCAAGGCTGCTTAGCACGGCCAATATAAACACCTGAATTCCCAGGCGACACAACTTCATCCGAGGTGAACACATTCCCTACCTCCTGCAGCCTTAGGCACATGGCAGCTAAAACTGAAACCCGATGCCAATGCGCACACTGCGCGGCGTCTCATACACCCGTGGGTCATTGAGAGCAATGAAATCCTCCACTCCGTCGCCATCGCGGTCTTGCAGATAGGCGCCACCGATCCGGCCTGTTTCGGTATAGTAGACCATATAATCATCACCTACCGGCACGCCAGGCGGATTGCCGACCTGGATATCCCGAAGGTTTTTTGCATCGAGAACATTCCTGCCATCCAGGAAGAGCGAGAGTCGCTTGCCCCAAACCTGGTAGTACTTGTCAAGGCGCACAGCGAGCGTTGTCTTGCTCGGCAAGCGGCGCGAATTCAGCATCTCCGGTTCCTGCTCGCGTGTATCGCGCTGCTGAGGTGTGTAAGGATAGCCGGTCATATAGTCCCACGTGATCCCGATTCCCCAGTTCCGCTGATCCGCGATATTGATGCTCGCCCCGAAACTGTGCCGTGTGTCCCAGTTTAATGGTTGCTCTCCGGTGGGCAAGTAGACGAAATTACGAGCAATTGAACCGGACGGATCAGACGAAACGCCCGTTGCAACCATATAGGCATATGAAACATTCCACATCAAATAATCACGGAACGCCCGACTGAGGTTGACCTCGAACCCTCTCGCAGAAGCGTAATCCTTATTGACATACTGCTGTATGTTCCCCGTGCTGGCCCAGTCCTGAGTTAACTCAGCGGTGACCTGTCCAAATATGTCTCTGTAAAAGACGCTGAACTGCCCAACCAATATGTCACTGAAAAGGTGCTGGATAGCTGCTTGGTAGGCAACAGTCGTTTCGTTCGTAAGGTTTGGGTTGCCGCGAGTTGTGTCGTAGGAATCCAGATCGTCAAAGAGGAACTGGCGGTCTGGAATCTGGTAGAAGCGTCCATAGTGGAAGCTAAATACGTCACGGTCAGATATCGGATAGGCAATGCCGATGCGCGGGCTAAACTGGGTCTTGACACGTTCCTGCACGTCGGCCAAAGCTACCTGCTGGCCAACGCTAAAAATATCATATCGAACCCCACAGTTGATCACCATGCCCTCGTGTTCCCAGCGATCCTGGATGTAAATCCCACCCTCGGGGTTGTAGTAGTGATACTTCGTTCTAGGCTGACCTATATAGCCATTAGCATCGTTGTTATAGGGACGCGTCACCGAGAAATAGCGCATGTCATTGTAGACCGCAGTAAAGCCTGTCTCGAACGTGTGGTCGCCCTTTTTATACGTCAGGTCGAAGATGCCCTGGTACACGTGCGTATCACGGACAGAAAGATACGGATAGTCGCCCGAGATTACGAAGAAATCGTACGACTGGCCATCGGTGTAATTGAACCAATAGTCCCTGTGTCGCTCCCCATCGTACTCCCATTCATTCTTGTCGAGAACGCGCGAATCGGCATAGAAATGCTGGTGGCTTACCTTGAACTCATACCGCGCGTTCTTACTCAGGGTGTGGTTCAAAACCGCCTTGTACTGATTGAACTCGTTGATGTAATTCGGCGTGTGCTCTGCCGCGTTGTAATAAACATAGGTCGAGTCCAACTTGAGAGGCGACCAACGACCGTGGCGTAGAACCACTTCCTGGGTGCGCGTGGTATCCAAGAATTCCTGCACAAACCCCACCTGGCTCCAGCAGTGGATGTAGCTATCTGACCGGGTTTTCTGGTTAGTGGTCTCGAAGGTTAGCTTGTGGTTTGGACTTGCCTTGTAGGCCAACTTCACTTGAACCTTCGTAGAGTTGTTCTGCCGGTCGCCGACGCTGATGAAATCAAGTTCCTTTCTTCGGGACCGACGCTCGGTGGTCTTTGGATAGGGGTCTTGGTAGGTCGCTTCGCCGGATAGGTAGTATGTGAGATTGTGCACTGGCAAGGGCCCGCCCAAGCCGATGAAGATGCGGTCGTAGTTGTCAAATGTATTCGATGGCGAGCCGTAATCATCCGTCTGATATCGAATCTCCCCTGAGAAGTTAGGTCCGCCCTCCTTGGTCCGGTATAGCACGACACCGGATTGAGCATTGCCGTATTTAGCATCCATCCCGCCCAATACCGCGTCGACTTCCGAAATCGCAAGGGTTGCAGGCGACGCCGTCTGCCCGACTAGGGGATCACGCACAGCTACTCCGTCGACCTGATACTGAACCTCCCCACCGCGCCCTCCACGGAAATGTAGTTCCCCTCCCTTGGCAATTACTCCGGCTTTGAGACCGATAACTTCCTCCACATCATCCACAGGGAGCGCAGAGATATCGTCAGAACTGATGTTGTGCGAGGTGCCAGTATCGCCCTTGTCGATCAGCTTGCGTTCCCCGGTGACCTTTACCACCGTCAGCGTGGTCACAATCTGCCCCTTTAGCTCGAAGATTACCCTGGCCTTGCCCCCCTCCTCGACCTCAATGCCGCGCATGATATCTTCGCCATAGCCCATCATTTGAACGATCAGGTCATAGGAACCAACTGGTAGGTTCTTGATGATGAAGGATCCATCCTCGACCGACACCGCTCCCCATTTGGTCCCAAGCACGCCGATATTTGCGTCGAGGAGCGCCATCCCGGTCAACTTGTCTCTTACTGATCCGCTAATGTCCCCTGTCGCAGCAGTACTGGGGGAAGCGGGTGGAATCTGTGCCCAGGCCCCCGATACCATGATCGCCCATGCGGCGAGGATACCGACGCACCGAGTGATTTGGGTCCCCTGCATTCCTAAGTTCCCCCTCTCTAGCACCCGCCGCTACCGTCACGCCTGCCACCGCATCCCCCTTTGCAGCCGCCGGCCACGGGCTCCCCAATCCGGACCCCAGGATGCTTCCGTCCACCTAAAGCCTAGGTATCTGCTAGGACTATAGCAATAGGCGCAGACCAACTAGGTACGACAAATCGTCCGTGTCCTCCAGGTCTACGGCCCTTTCGTTCCATCGCTCCTGGCGCATGTAGGTCAGGGCCCCATGAACCTGGACCGTCCCCCCCCTGGGAAGCCAGCTGATGCCTCCTGTAATACCCGATACCAGAGACAGCGTCAGCGGGGCATCGATGTCCCTGTCCCGGCTCCCACCTTGGAGTCCCAGGCGTAGGGCAAATTCCGTAGCTGGGAAATACTCGGCCCCCACGCTTACGCGCACATCACGTGTGGTTCCAGTCGTCCCGATCTTCTCCTCTACGATCTCAAGATCCCCCTGAGATCCACGGGCCTGGATTGCAACCAGCAACCTGTCAGTCATGAAGGAGCGGCTGATCCCCACACCCGCCGACAACCCATCGCTGCTGCACCTGCCGGCCCGATCGCTGCCCTTTTGGTTTACCCCTTCTTGGATCTCCCGCTCATAGTCCCAGTAACCGCCTGCAAGCCCAAGAACCATCCCCCCGCCCAGGCGGAATCTCCACCGGGTGCTCAGCTCTGCGTCAGTCACTTCCTCGCAAAAGGTCCCCACATTGTCGAAGTAGGTGCTCTTGCTGGGGTTCATCGGCCAAGTATCGCTCCAGCTCACGTTGACGGTTTCGCCGCCTTCCCGATTCATTATCCGGGCGCGAATCCCCCCCTCTATTTTTTCCCCAAAGGGAAAGATGATGCTCGCTGAGTAGCGGTCTACCGGGCACACCCAGCTGAATTCATCTCTGTGAAAGCGCGCTGGATCCTCTGAGGCGCCCTCGACATCTCCACGCTCGAAATCCCAAGCGCCGCCAATCACCCAACCCCCCAGCTTCATCTCAGCGCCAATCTGCCCCAGACAGCGATTCTGCGAGTGTTCGACGGTGAAGGCGTCTTCCGAAAGGCAATCCTCGTTTTCTGATTCGTTGCCGATACACATACCGAGGGTGACCCACCCGAATCTCTTATTCAGCAGCCCCGCAATTACGGGTCCCCGTACACGCCCCCAATCGCCAGGCTTGTCGTCGTACTCGAAGTAGGTCCAATTGATGTCAACTCCAAGCGCCCAATTTTCGCTTCGATACACGGCCTGGGAGCCGGCGTTGCCGTACCGGCGTTCCGAACTGCTGCCTAAACAGTCCGCAACCACTGTGGTCCCACCCATCCAGGACTCCACCACCCACCGATCGCTGTCCTCTAGGACCCCGGCGACATTCATTCCAAAGTCATGTGTGTTTAGCTCGTTGGCCTCATCTGCAACACAGAGGCCCACGTCGCCCATGCCGGCCAGGCGGACCGAGGGGGCGCTCCTAAGCACGCTCGGATTCAGCTCAACCCCCCTCATCAGCCACTCCCGTACGGTCGCCCCGGCGGTAGGCGCCGCAAGAGTGAACCCCAGGGATCCTATGATCAGCGCGCGAAAAAGCCTCACCTCTCCATATCCTCCCCACTGCGTTGGTTACTCCGCAGCGTTTTACTCCTTGGGACCAAAAACGAGCACCTGCGGCTCGCTGCCCCAATGCCCCATGGTGGATGCATCGAAGACCGAAATCGTGAAGCAGTACTGCTTTCCCGCTTCGGGCTCGAAGATCACGTCGTCAGCCTGCTCATGCTCCGTATCCAGTGGCCGTGATAACTCCAGCGTCCAGATCCCAAGATCCTCGCCAAAGAGCCCCTTGCCCCGCACGTCGGCGCGGCTTTCGGAAGGGTAGGTCAGCATATAGCCCGCAACCACATCGCCTGGCTCCCACTTTTCCGCATCTGGGGTCTTTGTATCGTTGAGCGTGTCACAGGGCGCCAACGGCAGATAATAGATGTCCTTCTCCTCTCGCCACAGATACTCGAAGGGCAAACGGTTGTTTGGCTTTCCCAGCTCCCCTGACTCGTTCCTCGCGAGGTCCGGGTCCGCAGGTTCGAAGAATGGGTCATCATCGCGGCGATAGATCCAACGGGGCATCCCCATCCCCTCAATAAAATTCGGCATGTAGCCGGGATCACCGACATCCGGTGTTATCCCACCCAGCGCATCGAGGTAGCAGTCATCCAGGTAGCCCGGAATCCCTTGGGTCGCATCGTCGGGATCATCCAGTTCGCAGAATATCCTACGGATTGGGTCGGTGCGCCCCGCAAGCCACACCCACATATCCAATCGACCCTTGTCCATGTGCCCAAAGACGGGCACGACATCCCCATGGCAGCAGGCCTGACAGCCAACATCGACGAATAGGCCCGCGGAACCCACCGAAGGCCACAGCTCCCATGCGATTGCGATTTTATCATCATCCCCAACCTGTTTCCACCAGACCGCCGTCACCAGACTGTCCTCACACCCCAGACGCTCCAGTGTGTCAAGGACGGTCGTGCCCCCCACCGAGGCTTCTCTGACTATCGGATCCGACAGGTCGGGGCCTTGGTAGATGAAAATGTCCTTGTAGGTATCCTCTGTGGTATCGGGCCAACGCAAGAGGAGATACAGATCGGTGTCCGTATAGACGGCCTTCATGGACAGGTAGCGGGGTGGGCCTGGATTGCCTAAACCTTCCTGTGCCGAAAGGCGGACATGCGTAAAGGGCCGCTCCGGGGTAAACTCACTTCCCCATTCAAGATCCAGTTGCTCGCCGTCCAGACATATCTTGGCCTCTTCAAAACTCTCCTCGGATTGATAGAATGCTACGATCACATTCGTCTCCGATGCCATCGGCTCCGATGGCACCTCTTCGCTGCACCCCGCCCAGGCCATGGCCAAACCCGCTCCAAACATCCCGGCTATCAACCACCTGCTGCCACGGCGCAGTTTTTCGGGGGCAGCCCCGAGATGCCAGCGACGCATTCCGTCCATCCGCCAAAGGATTTGGTCCAGAACGTTCCATGCCCGTGCGCTCTTCACCCTCGATCCCCCCTCAAGATACCCCCAACAGATGCCGCCCGACGGG
>JAGMDA010000303.1 GCA_023128935.1 Candidatus Eiseniibacteriota bacterium
GGGGAAACTGCGGTTCATCCCAGATCTGATTCGCACAATTGCTCTCATCGTGATGAAAAGGATCGACTTGGTTTACTTTCAGCGTTCAGACCATCGGAGACCCCGGGAAACCGGATTCGTCTTTCGGCTCTGCAGATGGTTTGGAATCAGGACCGTATTTGATGTGGATGACGAAATAGACTGGACGACCAGCCACTGCGCTCGTGTCTTGCTCGAAGGCGCCGATGCTGTAATTGTCGCATCTCATGCGTTGCTGGAGGACGCGAAACTGAGGAATTCCAGCGTCTACCTACTGCATACACCATTCGATGAAACCATCTATGCTCACTTGCAGAAGAGTCCTCGTAAAGGCGTCGTCAACTGCGGATTCGTCGGTGATGGCTTTGCCTACTTGGGGGGACTACGGGAAGTCCTGCGTTCTCTGGACAGCCTAGATGCGGCACACAAGCGGAGCATTCATTTCACGTATCTAGGCAGCAACGCGGATCGAATCAGATCAATGCTGGCCGATACGTTGCGCGGCGTTGACTGTTCCATCATCGGCGCATTTGACTGGTCAAACGAAGCAAGGCTTGCCGAAGTTCTAACAGATTGGGATATTGGTCTTGTACCAAGACGTACGGGGGCAAAGGGGGGATCCTTCAAAGCCATTCAGTACCTGGCCCTCGGCGTAGTCCCAATTGCCTGCAGCGAGGGCGAGAATCTATTCATTATAGGTCACGGCGTCAACGGTTTCGTGGTGAACAAGCCAGACGAGTGGAGCAGCTTCGTTGAGGAATTGATGGATAATCCAAGCCGTCAGATCAAGTTGGCCGCTCAGGGCCGATCGGATGCACAGCAGTATTCCCTCGGGAACTACTGCGCATCGTTGGATGCCATTCTGCAGGGAATCATATGTGGCCCATTAGCTTCCGCGCGTCTTGAACGTGTCCTGGACCGTCGCGCTGACTAGTTCCTCGTCCGCTATGAATGGTAAGGTAATGTGGTCACCTTGATCCAGCAGGTTGTATTCCATACTGGTAGTGATCGAGTTCTCGTTCCGGCCCCAGGCGCGGCGAGCTACACCCCCCATGACATCCCACGCCATTGCAGTTCGGATGGTTTCATCCTTCTCCGCCGTGCCGTCCAGCACCAAGCCAAAGCCCCCATTGATTGCCTTGCCGATCCCGACGCCACCCCCGTTGTGCAATGCACAAAGGCTCATGCCGCGGGCGGCATTGCCGGCAAAACACTGCGTCGCCATGTCAGCCATGATGTTGCTACCATCCTTGATGTTTGCGGTCTCCCGGAATGGCGAATCCGTGCCCCCTGTGTCGTGGTGGTCGCGCCCAAGCATGATCGGGCCAACTTCGCCATTACGCACCATCTCATTGAACCGCAAAGCGATCTTCATCCGTCCTTGGGCATCCTGATACAGTATGCGCGCGGGCATGCCGACCACGAGCCTATTCTTCTCCGCATCCCTGATCCAGACCCAGTTGTCCCGGTCCTGGGCCCGGTGATTGGGATCAATGCATTCCATGGCTGCATGGTCCGTCTTAGTCAGATCCTCGTGCTGGCCGCTCAGGCAGAGCCATCGGAAAGGCCCATACCCGTAGTCGAAGAGAATAGGCCCCATGATGTCTTCGACGTAGGAGGGGAAGATAAATCCATCCCTGGCATCAATGCCGTTCTTGCTGATCTCCTTAACACCAGCATCAAGAACGGCCTTCATGAATGAGTTCCCATAGTCGAAGAAGTAGGTGCCCCGATCAACAAGGGCCTTGATGAGTTCGTAGTGCCGCTTCAGGCTCGCATCCACAAGCGCTCTAAACCGCCTTGTGTCTGTCGTGAGCAACTCTGTGCGCTCCTCAAAGGTCAACCCCTGTGGACAGTAACCTCCATCGTAGGCCGCGTGGCAGGATGTCTGGTCTGTGAGAAGATGCACATTGATCTTCTCGGAGACGATGTATTCCAGAAGGTCCACAATGTTCCCATGATAGGCAATGGAGACCGGCTCCTTCCTCTGTAGATACTCATTTGCGATCTCGACAACTTCCTTCAGACTGGACGACACCCTCGCCACCCATCCCTGTCCATGTCGCGTCGCGATGCGGGATTGGTCCACCTCCGCAATGATGCCTACACCCCCTGCGATTTCCACCGCTTTGGGCTGAGCGCCGCTCATACCACCCAGCCCAGAGGAAACGAAGAGATAGCCGCGCAGGTCATCGTTCTTTCCGATACCGTAGCGCAGGCGGCCGGCATTGAGCAGCGTATTGAAGGTCCCGTGCACGATTCCCTGTGGCCCGATATACATCCAGCCACCGGCGGTCATCTGTCCATAATTGGCGACCCCCATCTGCATAGCGTGGTGCCAGTCCTCCTGCGTATCAAACATGCCCACCATGAGTCCGTTGGTCAGGATGACACGCGGGCTGTGACCATGTGATCGGAATAGACCAACCGGGTGCCCCGATTCGACAACAAGCGTTTGGTTCTCCGTCAGTTCTTCCAGATATCTCTTGAGTAGGCGGTACTGCATCCAGTTCTGGCAAACCTGTCCTGTTTCTCCGTAGGTCACCAGTTCGTATGGATACAGAGCCACATCAGAGTGCAGGTTGTTGTCGATCATCACTTGAAAGGCCCTGCCCTCAATACAGTTGCCCCTATAGTCGTCGATCGCTTTGCGCTCGATGCCGCCCGCCGGACGGAAGCGATAGCCATAGATCCGCCCACGTGTAGTGAGTTCTTCCATGAACTCGGGGGCCAGCTGGCGATGGAGCTCCTCGGGAACATAACGCAATGCATTTTTGAGTGCTGTTTCTGCATGCGTCCTCGAGAGCGTGAACCCGCGGTCAGGGGCACGACGGATCCCCGGAACGAAGTCCGGCATGCCCGGCAGTTCTTCCTCAAGCCTGATTGTCATGGCGCTGGCGATTTCCGCATTCCCAATCATCACTGAGACTCCCTGTTGTGGCTGCCTTCTGGGATTTCCAGCCGATCCTTGTGAACCATGCCGGCCAGCATCTTGAGCCTTATGTAATCTCCGTCATAGAAGTAGTACCCCTTAAACTTCCCCAGGCGCGAACTGCGATTGCTATCCTTGACGAGGAACCAATCGCGACCATTATGTCGCAGGAACCCAACTGCATGTACGCCGTGATCATCCCCTGTGATTCCGTACTCGATCCGGTATTCGCGACTGGACTGATCGATATATTCTGGAGGGATGTCCCAAGTTGGGATGACCGCTGCATCCTCCATTCCGTCCAGGCCGGGCTCACTGACATCCCCGCAAATGGACACGGTATATCCGCTTGTGACCGCACTTTTGATCACGCTGTAGAAGTCATCCAACGGCAGATTCAGATAATCCTCCAAGCGGCGCCAGTTGTCGTGTACATCAAACAGGATCCACTCCCCGAATGGCTCTTTGATCGTCGAAACGATGTTCACATAGTCGTCCATGTTCAGTTTGAGCACCGATGAGAGGAACGATCTGGGCGTATATGTGTGCCCCTCGAACTGGAACTCCTCGGGTGGTGCGCCCATGTGATCGTCGAGAACAGAGCGTACATAGGTAACCACCTTCTGCTCGTTCCAGTAGTTGTTCTCTTTGATCCAGTGCAGGTAGCTGCGAAACTCAGCGGATAGCGGATTATGATCAAAGCGTTCGTCGTCCTTCAAGATTCCCGGGTAAGCCTCGGTAGGCACGGCGCCGTACTGACGGTAGATCTCTCGCGTGGCGTGATCCTGTGAACCTTGGCTGAGATTGGAGTGCCCATACTCCCGCACAAAACGACGGGCCTTCTCGACATACTCCCAGTAGACTGTCCACATCTCGGATAGTTTAATCTTGCGCCCGGTTACCCGATAGACCTCCGACTCAAAGAAGGAGGTCGAGCAAAAGGCCCAACAAGTTCCCGAGGAGTATTGTGGCACAGGTGGGAAGTGGAAGGCAGCGTCGAAGGCGTCCGGGTTCGCCGGCTTATCGATGGCCGACCAATCCAGGCGCAAGCTCTGGCGTTCCACTCTTTCCCGTTCAGTTTCATCCTCGTAGCGCTGATCCACCAGTCGCTGCAACGAATCCCTCTCGACTTGAAGGGCCTCCCGCGCATTCTCGATCTCATCCAGCACCGGATACTCATAGGCTGGCTTGTAGACGGGCTGACTGGGTGTCCCGGCCCAAGCCATCCCCGGGCCGACAGGGAGATTGATGCCGACGACGGCGATCAACCCGATCGCCACGAAATGTGCCCGCCCTTCCATCATGTGCCACTTTCCAGCGCCGGGCGCTGTCACATGGTTCGGGCGGCCAACTAGCAAGGTGGCCGGAGTACCTGTCAACGCCCGCTTGGATCGCCCGGCGAAAACCGGATGTCCTCACCTGACCCAGGAAACGACCTCGTACAACATCAACCCGGGGGACATTACCACAGCGGCAGCACCCCCTCCACACCAAGAGCAGAGCGCACAACGATAGAACAGCTCTCGCATCCGCTTGATTAACTTGCAGCCATTGGATACTTTATGGCCTAGCGTGATCCCGAACAGTACGCAGCCGTACTCGAGATCAACTGATGACTCATGCGGCTGCGGATACTAACCCGGCTTTGAGGAATTGCCTGTGGAGATGCTTGCCCTGACAGTGATCCTTGTTCTCGTGATCGCGCTCTACATCACGAAACGTCTATCCATCGAGGTCACTTCGCTGCTTATTCCACCCGCGCTTTTCCTCACCGGCATTCTTGACGTGCCGAGCGCTCTGTCGGGTTTCTCCAGTTCAGCAACAGTCACGATCGGAGCCCTATTCATCGTCTCAGCCGGTCTGACACGCACGGGAACGCTGGAATTCCTCACTGAGATTTTCAAGCGCTATTCCCGCGGGGATTCGCTGCGCCTCCTTGTCATCATGGCTCTGACCGTTCCAGTCATCAGTGCCTTCATGAACAACATACCCGTGGTCGCCATGCTGTTGCCAGTGATTCTCGCTCTCGCGCGCGACATAGACATCAGGCCTTCGAAATTGATGATCCCCCTGAGCTACTTCGCCATTCTGGGCGGTACCTGCACCCTCATCGGCACCGGCACCAATATTCTGGTACACGACATCTACTCGAAATGGCAGGCGGACGAGGGTTTGCCAGTCACGGGCTTTGGGATGTTCGAGTTCTCACCGCTCGGCCTGGTTCTTCTCGCGGCAGGGGCGGCCTTTATCATCCTGGTGGGGAGACGAACCCTGCCCAATCGGGCATCTCTCTCTGGAATTCTCCCTCGGGAGCGCACGGCGAAGTTCGTCACGGAGATCCTAATCGAGGGCGATTCCCTCCTGCTGGAGAAGAGAGTGGATGAGGTCTTCGGTGTTCGTTCTCCCATCCGCCTGCTCGAGATCATCCGCACGGAAGAAGTAACCCTCGGGGCTGCGGCTCAAGGGATGCACATGCATAAGGACGATGCCCTCATCATCGAAGGCACATCCAAGGACATCACCGAGTTCCTCTCGGAAGCGCACGCCTCGCTCGCATCCGTAGTGGAGGACGACAGGCGCGTGCCGATGCGCACCATGGAACTGATGCTCGGTGAAGCCGTGGTTCTTCCTGACTCGCCATTTGTCGGCCGAACAGTGGGAGACCTGGCTCTCAACAAACACTTCGGGATCAAGGTCCTGGCGATTCAACGCGGCGCCCGGCATCATCGCATGAAGATCCGCCACGCCCCGCTCAAACCGGGAGACGTCCTGCTACTGCAAGCTTCGGCCAATGGTTTTAGCGCCCTGCACGAGAGCGAAAGCGTCCTGCTTGTCGAGGGACTCGAGAGCATCATCAAGCACAAGCGCCGAGCTACCGTGGCGATCGCCATCCTGCTTTCCGTCGT